>JAOUDZ010000174.1 GCA_029858965.1 Cyclobacteriaceae bacterium | reverse complement strand
TCAACTGTACTCCCGATGAAAAACATAATATCGTTGCGGGTCTTTCCGGAACAGGTTATTTTCCAAAAGCAGAAGAACTGAATGGTTATGGAGGAAATGTCAACATTCGGAAACAATCCGCGGAAAAGAACAGCGGCGTTGAGCTTTCTATCTTTGCAAATGATGACTTTCAAATTTCGGAAAGAATTTCAGTTTCAGTAGGACTCAGGTACTCACACTATGCACACATCGGGGCCGATACTGTTTTCCACTATTCCGCGGGATTGCCCAAAACAGTTTCAACCATTGAGGACACATCGTATTATAATAAATTTGAAACAATAAAAACATTTGGCGGGCTGGAACCCCGCATTTCAGCACGCATCAACCTTTCTGATAATCAATCCATCAAGGTTAGCTATAACCGTATGCGACAATACATTCATCTGATCTCGAATACTACCGCACCAACACCAATCGATCTTTGGCAAGTCAGCAACGCATACCTGCCACCGCAGATTGCCGATAACTATTCTATTGGATATTTCCATAATCTAAAGGACAATCAATGGGAAACTTCAGCTGAGCTCTTCTACAAAGACATGAAAAATCTGGTAGAGTATAAAGATTTTCCAACCCTCTATCTTAATAATCATCTGGAAACGGAATTGCTTACCGGAATTGGCAAGGCCTATGGCGGTGAATTGTATCTCAGGCGACTAAAAGGAAAATGGACAGGTTGGATATCCTATACCTATTCTCAAACTTACGTCAAAGTTTCATCACGCGATGGTGCAGAATCGATTAACAATGGCGAATGGTACCCTTCCAATTATAACAAACCCCATACATTCAATCTTGTACTCGACCGGAAGCTTCGCAACAGAGGCGCTTTCTCGTTTGTCTTTACCTATAATTCGGGAAGACCACTTACGGCCATTGAGTCCAGCTACATTGTCGGTGGAACGGTTGTGCCGCTTTATTCAGATCGAAATAAATACACGATCCCCAATTACTTCCGGTTAGACTTCTCATTTACTATTGGCAGCATATTAAAGAAATTAGATGACTCACTGGTCTTTTCCGTTTATAACCTTTTCGGACGTGATAATGCATATTCCGTTTTCTACCAGCGTCCTGCGAATAACTATTTTATTCCAAAGCCTTATAAGCTTTCCGTTTTAGGCGCAGCATTACCTTCATTGACCTACAACTTTAAATTCTGAGATGCATCCATTTAGAAACATGGTCATTCAATTCACGAGATCAGGATTCAAAATGATTTGTCTGGTACTATGTTGCAATTGTGTTACGCCGGTTGAAATACCCGTTGATAAAGTTGGTGGTCAACTTGTTGTTTCAGGCCAGGTAAGCAACATACAAGAGCAAAACATTGTTCAATTGGGGCTGAGTGCAGATACCGATCGTTTGCCCTACCCACTTTCCGGAGCCACCATCGCCCTTATAGATGACGCAGGGGGATATTCCTATTATGAAGAAGACTATTCAAACCCGGGCTCGTATTTGCTTGCAAACACAGCAGGCATTCCCGGCAGGGTCTACTACATTCAAATTACAACACCCAATGGCGCAGTATTTGAATCCGTTGCGGAAAGGATGCCAGATGCGGCGGGACAAATTACCACTCACCATGAATTTTTGTTGGAAGAATATACAGATTTAGAGGGTACAGTCTTAACTGATCAGTTTATAAAAATATACACGAACTCTTCGCTGCCAACCAACATAGGAGAAAGCTACCTAAAATGGGGCATTGAAGAGGCATTTCTCCTTACGCCAACTGATTTCCCTGATCCTTTTGGTGTCGTACCGCCACCATGTTTTATCGTGCAAAATGCAGACCCCCAGCGCATACCGCTATTCAACAGTGAAAGCTTAAATACGCAAACCATTGATAATCTACTAATCGGTTCAAGAATTGTTGACTGGTCTTTTCTGGAGAAACATTATTTTACGACCTACCAAACTTCCATGACAAAAGAAGCGTATGAATATTGGGAAAAGGTTAACATACTTGCCAATCAGGTGGGGTCCATTTTCGATACGCCTCCAGCAGCTATAAACGGTAATGTGTTTGGTGTCAGCAATTCGTCTATAAAGGCTCTTGGTTATTTTCAGGCTGTGAACCAGACGTATGATCGATTTTACACGCATGTTAATGATCTTCCATTTCAATTAACATCAACTACATGTACATATGGCCCTTACAGAAGTTACGAAAGCTATCCCTACCGCTGCTTGGATTGTCCATCGGTCCGCAACAGCAGCTATAAAAGGCCAAGTTGGTTTTGACCATCAGTTTTCCGCCAGATCCTCTTTTCTTGTTTTAAGTTTCTGAGCAATAAAAGTCCCAATAGCCTTTCCCTCCAACAACCCAATATCGCAGGCTGGTTGATAATGAATGCCGCCATAAATCCGGCTGACAGCAGCTTCCTGGCTCGCCTCCATAAAGGAACCGAAACTCCTTGCTGTCAATCCAAACTCTATTTCTGTAGAGTCTGTAAAAGCAAAGTTGTCACCATACAAATCAGTTAATGCTACGGCCGCGGCGCTGGAAATTACACTATGACCACTTGTGTATTCGGGAAATGGTGGCGTTTGCAATAATGGAACCCAATTCTCGTTGATATATTGATTAATATAGGTCTCGGGTCGGATTAATTTGCTTCGGTATTTTTCGTCCCAGCAAGAGATGAACGCATCATTTAACGATATCGAAACCCGGGCATATGCTTCAGTGGATTCGACAAAGTCCAGTTTTTTCATGGCGCATACCACTTGGGTAATATTCATCCAGTGACCACCTGGTGAAATTTTCTTTGTGGCAAACATGACGTGCCCCTTTACATTCATAACGAAAGGATTACAGTCCCAGAAGGAAGCAATTTGTTTTTGTTCTTCCGTCAGGTTTATGCCGATGTCGTGCACTTGCATCGCTTCTTTATAGAATTGACTGTTTTTATCCGTTGAAAATTCAGTTGGAGGTTCCGGTTTGAATTGCCCAGCCGAATCAATTACTAGCGTTCGGATCTTGTTCCAGGACGGCTCAATAGCATCCATGTATGCCGGAGGTGTTGGCTTCCAGGTAGAGGGATCATCGAGAATAGAATACTTGGGAAACGAACGGCTCTGTTTGTAATTGTCTGTTGACGCCCATGCGCTGACGTGATCGGAGATCTGATTTCCAAATGCGATAGAACGTTCAAATATTTCATCCGGCATGCCGGTGTCTCTGAACTCCTGCATGATCTGATCATAAAACTCGTCGAGTTTATCCTCTGAGAAGATCAGCGTCCGTCCTACTTTTAGTATTGCCTGTACCGATGCCAGGGAATAACAGTATTCCTGATTTTTCTCCGGTTGGGGAAATGCCTCAAGGTCTTTGAGTTGACCCGCCAGGGAAATAAACTTTTCATTCTGAGGGATCGCGGCCTCGTAACCGGCAATGCTGGTATAAGCATAAATTCTCGCGGCCACGGGCGGCGAAAAGATATCATGAACAATCACATCTGTGATTTTTTTAACAGACCTGTGTACAAATTCCGGGTTTTCTGCTTTTGCCCTCCACTCATCATTATCCTTAGAACACGATATGAGGACTAAACTCAGCAAAAAAAATCTTAACAGTAAACTATTCATTCTCCTTAATGTTTTAAGATGCAAAACTATCCTTTCCATGGCAATAATTGATGATTTAGATCATAGAATATCTACTTAACAATGAAATCCGCTTTGTCGTTTCCTACGCCTATGATTTCAATGGATTTCCATTTACCAGGAAGCCTTACTTTGTTTTGTGTAACTCCGCTATCTGATATCTGGAGCCCTCCGAAACCAAAAAGTACGGCCTGTAGCATACCCCCTGCGCCTGTAGCGAAATAGGGGTTAGTTCCACCCGACGTCTCCGAGATCACCCCAAATGGGGGTACTTCGTTAGGTTTATAGCTGCGCATTAAAATTTCATAGGCCTTTTCAGGGTTATTCAGTTTTGCGTAGAGCGTTGAAAGGACCGCATGCCCCATCGCAGGCCCCTGAGGAGACATTCTTGGCTCATAATACGTAAGGTCTTTTTGAATCTGCGCCTTGTCACTTATAATTTCCAGTGGATAGGCCAGCAAATTCACATCGGCCTGCTTGATCTCTACGCCATCGTAAGTTGAATTCTCCCGTGTGACGCCGTCGGCGAATTTCAATATCGGAATATTCTGGGCAACGTGCTCCCAATCCGGATCCGGTTCCACGCCCAGCGTTTTGGCTGCTTGCGTAGCATACCTTAGGGTAGTAATAGCCATCCCGTTTGTAAAGGCGTTGTTGTCAATATTTTCCTGCCACTCGTTTGCACCGATCACATTGTTAATTTCATAACGGCCCGGTCCTTTTCGTTCCACACGACTCGACCAAAAATCTGCCACCTCTTTTAGGATGGGATAACCCCGGTCGCGAAGCCAGATTTCATTCTTCGTAACCTGATAATATTTCCAGACAGCCCAACCTACACAGCCTGAGATGTGATGTTGAAACGGACCGGTTAACGCCCACACGGGTGTATCTTCACTGCCATCGTCGGAAGATTCCCAAGGGAACATAGCTCCTTTATATCCATGCGAAAAAGCATTCTGTTTAGCTGCTGCCAAACGCACAAAACGATACTCCAATAGTGATTTTGCTATCTCAGGTTGCAACACGAGTATAGGTGGGTACATCCAAAGTTCTGTATCCCAAAACACATGACCATTATACCCTAAACCCGATAACCCCATCGGCGATAAGCTGTAGGCTGTTCCTTCACGTGCGAAGGAATATAAATGGTATAAGGCAAACCGAACATCTCTTTGAACGGTGACATCTCCTCTGATAACAATATCGCTCCTCCATAACTTTTCCCATTCTGCCTCGTGCCGTTGCAACAACCTTTCCGTACCCTCAAGCTTGGCGAATATGGTCAACCGCTCTGCTTCGTTCAGCGGATCCTCATACTGCGCAGTAGAGGTGGCGGAAGCCACAACGGCAAACCTATACGTCTCTCCTGCGTTCAGGGTCTTGTTAAACTTCAATAAGTGCATGTTATAATCCCAGTCCTCATGAATAAGCGCTGGTTCTTTTCCATGTTCCTCACTAAATATAAAACTGTTGCTCACGGCCACAGTATGCTTACCAGAGGGACTTTTCGCTACAGAAGTAAGCAGCGGTATCGTAACGTGCGGGCGATCAATCTGTGCATACAAATTCCTCACATCTATCAGATGATTTGGGGCTTCAATCACACTCATCGGTGTGATTGTTGTGTTCTTCCTCGCCCTGATTTCAACCATAATCATCGCCGTGTATGGAAGATGCCGAAGTGCCATCATGGTGTGTTTTACGCTTACCTTGTCCCCTACATTGAATGTGGTTGTAAGCGAAGCCGTTTTCATATTCAGTACCTGCTTATATCCGGTGATTTCACGCCGGCTTACCCTTAGTCCGTCTACATCAAGATTCATGTTAACATGATTGAACGTCTTCAGGATATTTGAAACCCTGCCCCGCTGATAATAATCATAGACGCCATTCAACACGACGTCCTTAACTTTCATGGGCTCGGGG
>JAOUDZ010000173.1 GCA_029858965.1 Cyclobacteriaceae bacterium | reverse complement strand
AGGTTAGTTGTGGTTATAGCACCGGTGTTGAGTGTCCCTGTCGTAGAAATGTTTTGTGCACCAAAGGAGGGTGCGACTTTCGTTCCCGCAATCGCAGCCGTTCCACTGATGTCAGCATTTACAATTGCCCCTGGTTTGATCTGAAGACCAGAAGAAAAATCCCCATTAATATCGCCTGCCGCGTTGGGTGCTTCTGTATCCAAAACCACCGTATTCGCCAACTTGGAAGCGGTGATATTCGCTGAGCCGGAAATGTTCGCATCTGTAATTGTCCCCGTCGCAATCTTCACGCCTACCCCAGCCGTGCCTCCCGTAATGGAACCATCTGCAACTGTACCTACAGGAATATTGGTCAACTGGGATCCATCAACGGCAGGAAGCCTTCCTGTACCATCTAGCTGAACAATTTTATTTGCCGTCGTTCCTACATCCACGGAGAGCGCGCCGGTTGCGGTAATGGGGCCTCCCGTTAATCCATTGCCTGCGGTTACGCTGGTTACTGTTCCAGTTGATCCAGCTGACCACGAGGGCGTGCCGGCAACAGTAGTAAGAACCTGGCCATCGGCTCCTTTTGCAAGTTTAGACACTGCAATCGCAGCAGCGCCTGCAATGTCAATATCCGTGATCGTAGCGTCCTGAATTTTTGCTGAAGTGACAGCATTATTGGCGAGCAATGCATTCGCAACGCCGCCATTGGCGATAGCGATAGAAGGCGTCGTAGTACCATTGGTTACCGTTACAGGCGCAGTACCCGTGACGCTGGTTACGCTTCCCCCTCCGGAAGGTGATTGAAATATCCAACCGCCATTTCCACTATTCGCCGCCGGGTCGTACGCCAGAACCTGCGTCGAACTTGGTAGTGAGGCCATGGTTTTTCCTTTCATACCACCGACCTGCAAGGCGCCATTGAGTCCGGTAACATCACCACTTAAAGTAGCATATTGCCATGCCCCCCCCTGGAAAACCATAAATGCACCATTTCCCTGCGTGCCAGTAGCTAAATTAACCGAACTCAATACACTTGTTGCGTCCTTGAGTTGTAATTGATTTCCCTGAAGGGATAGGTTTAGATTCGTCGTAGATCCACTGCCACCGCCCACCTCGACCCAGGTGCTGCCATTGCGATACCAAACCTTGCCATCAGAATCATCAAAGACTACCATACCCTTGTCGGGGCCGGAAACTGCAGATTTATTCGTGACTACCGGTAGAATCAAACCCTGGCTTCCATTTCCATTAAGCCACAGTATGGCATTCGACTTTGTCGTGGATGAGCCAATAGCAACTTCGTTTTGAGCCGTTACTTCAAGAGAAACCATCAATACCACTATCAAAGAGAGTATTATGGGGGAAAAATAAGCTTTCGTTAGCTTCATGTTTTTAGGTGATTAGCGTAGAATTCGACTTGGCTTTTGTTAGCAAAGTAAGAATTATTAACTATTTTTTTGATGCTGGAGCAGTTGAACGGCTAAATAATTCAATTTATCAATGAATTATACATTCTATCGATCAATTCCAATTTCTTATGAAGTGTTTAAAAAACATGCTTGGTAGACTCTTAGAGCAGCTTTTACTACAATTTCCAACTTCATTTCAACCGCAGCCGATTGTAATCCACACCGTTGGCAGAAGAAGCTGATGCCTTCCCCTTTTCGGGTCAGTTGCTGCTTTTGTGCGCTATATTGCCTTTGTCAAAAAGTATATATCCAATTCGGAACACATTTATCTTGTGGGGCATTAGTTGAGGATTGGGCACAAGTTGATATTGAGTTTAACAATAATTTAGCCGATCGGATTTATCAACGGTCTTTGGTCAGGTTACTGACGACGCAACTCATTTGAAATCCTTGTCATCAACGGGTTTTGAACTTTTCTTCTATACTTTCGATGATGAATAAGATATTTGCAGTGATAAGTTCAGGATGAATCCTGGTTTCGTTCTTGGCGAACACTACTAGAATTACGGAATGGCGGGATACATTTTTCTTTGAGCCCAGTTTGCTGCTTGCTACTAGTAAATGAACCAGATATTTGATGATTGAACCCGATGTATGCATATTGGGTGCCGGACCCGGAGGAGTTGCGGCAGCCCTCCAACTTGACCGCCTCGGAGTGGACTGTTTACTGATAGACAAGGCTGTTTTCCCCCGCGACAAGGTGTGTGGAGATGCCATCAGTGGAAAAACGGTTTGGGCGTTTAATCGCATTGATGAGGCGATTTTCAAGGAATTCCGAGGCCTTGATGAAAAAAAAATCAACTGCTGGGGTATTTCATTTATATTTTCCAACGGTAGGGATCTCTCTGTTCCTTACAAACCCAACCTGTCTGCGCTGGATCTTTCGGTTGAAAAGCCTGTGGGTTATGTCTCAAAAAGGATAGCATTTGACAACTTTTTGGTAGAACAGGTGAAGAAAAGCACCCATATTCAGCTTTTGGAAAATGTCAATTACACCGACATACGCGAAGAAGCAGATGGAATACACCTGTCGGGCAAAGATGCAGAGGATATAAAAGCGAAAGTGGTCATTGTAGCCAACGGCGCACTATCGCAGGTAGCCCGGAAGTTAGGAGGTTTACAAATAGAGAAAAAGCATCATTGCGGAGCCATTCGTGCCTACATGAAAAATGTAAAAGGCATGAACGAATACAATTTTATTGAGCTGCACTTCCTGAAAGAATTCATGCCGGGTTACCTCTGGATTTTCCCCTTACCCAACGGAGACGCCAATGTGGGAGCCGGCATGCGATCCGACTTATTGGGGAAGAAAAAAGTAAATCTCAAGGCAGCACTAGACCGCCTCATAAAAGAGCATCCGCGATTTAAAGACCGTTTTGCAGAGGCTGAATACGATGGTCCTGTTCAGGGCTTCCCCCTTCCGCTTGGCTCGAAAAAACGTAAGATTTCGGGTAACCGTTTCCTGCTGGTAGGCGATGCTGCTTCCTTGATTGACCCGTTAACCGGTGAAGGCATCGGCAATGCTGCCACTTCAGGTTTTTTGGCTGCCCGGCATGTGGCCGAAGCGTTACACCAAAATGAGTTCTCTGCCAATACCTTTAAAAAATATGATGCCGAAGTCTACAAATACCTGTGGAAAGAACTACAGATCAGTACCCAACTGCAGCGTGCATTCTTATATCCCTGGCTGGTGACACTCACTTCGTCCATTGCCTTGCGTAACCAGCGGTTCACCGAAATTATCACATCAATGTTTACCGATGTGGACGTCCGTAAAAAGCTTCTTAGTCCTGCATTCTATTTTCGGTTACTTTTGAACAGATGACGCACATCGTTTGACGATATTTAACCTACTGGCCAACCTAAAATCATTCTATTTTGAAACCGGCATCACTCAGAACCTGGCTTACCTTCTTCCGCGGCATCAATCTATTGATCGTCGCCATCACCATGTATTTATTGCGATGGGTAGTCCTATATCCTTTTCTTAGTAAGACAAATATCCCTTTTTCGCTAACCGGGAGTGAGTTTTTTCTTATGGTACTGGCTACTATGTTGGTTACGCTTAATGGATATGTTATCAATGATTATTACGATGTGGAAATAGACCGGGTCAACAAACCCGAAAAACTTTTTATTGAAAAATACCTTTCCAAAACAGGAGCCTACAAGTTCTGGTGGGCTATCAATTTACTCGGAGGCGCGCTGGCCTTTACCGTTGCTGTTACGGCTGATCAATTGCCTTGGTTTGCGCTCTACCCCTTGGCCATTATGTTATTGTGGTGGTACGCCTTCAAACTAAAACGGAAGCCGCTTTTTGGAAATCTCCTGGTCTCTTTTTTCTGCGGAGGCGTGGCTTTGCTAGTGCTTTTTTCGGAGCGCTATGCGCTTTACAAACTGATGGATGTCAACAAGACGGCCTACCAGTTAGCCTCCAACCTGTTCTGGTTTTATGCTGTATTTGCTTTCCTTTCAAACCTGTACCGGGAGTTATTAAAAGATTTGGAAGATCAGGAAGGCGACCGACTCGCAGGCTGCCTGACCGTGCCTTTGGCCTGGGGGGTAAGGCCTGCACTGTGGATTGCCTTTTCAGCTGGATCCGTGCTGTTAGCGGTTTTGATCTATTTTTTGGCTACCAGGTCTTTTGTCCCCATTTATACAGTGATCTGGGCAATTATTACGTTGGTCATCCCGGTTTTCAGAAATATGCTCGTGCTAAAACCCAACTCGGCGGCCACTGACTTCCACCATGCCAGCCAGCGAGCAAAGTACATGATGCTCAGTGGCCTGGTGCTACTCCCATTGCTGGTTTGGGAAAGCTGATGGCCGCTGTCCTGAAATTATGCCTACAATTTCAAATCCAGGGCTTACTCTCAGCCAATATTCTTACCCTTCGCTGAATCCGAGACAACGTATTGTCATATTTCTCATGACATCTGGGACAAACATAAAGCTTCACTTTATGGTCTAATTGATGCTTATAGCCACACTTCGGACAAATGTAATTGTAATACTTATTGTGCTTTGTGGGTGAAACAGCCCAAACCATCGCAACGACCCATCCTATTATCGTCCATCCCAATAACAGATTCACGACGAATATTTTATTCGCATCTCTTCTGTAACCGCTTAAAAATGAGGGAATGAAGTAGATAGTAAGCCCTATTAATGCTAGTATTATTCTAACGACTAGAATTATGCTAATTCCATCGAGAAATTCATCCATGATGGCTTATCCTTTGTACCCGTCTAATTTACGATTAAATCAAATGATTTACTATGAACAAGGTGAGGAATGCCGGGAAGATCCTAAAAGAAGCTCAGAATTTGGCTCGCTGATGATACTGATGAAAAGATAAAATGTATCTTTGCAATCCTTAAAAACGCTCCAAGGGTGCCTATTGTGCCATGGCGCCAAGATCGCCAGTTCGGATCATCTTGGAGTTGTTAAAGGTATTGAAAGATTCGGGGCCTGGCATAGCCCGGTATCGCGTGGCGCAAGGTGCGCCAAGATCGTCGATATCAATATGAAGGTGTTGTGTTGAGATACTAAGTTCGGGGCGTAGCGTAGCCCGGTATCGCGCCTGGTTTGGGACCAGGAGGTCGTCAGTTCGAATCTGGCCGCCCCGACAAGTTGCCTAAGGCAATCGCTTTTTTTGTTGACGATTTATGTACTGTCGGCCCGAACAGTGTAGAACTCGGTATCGCGTGGCGCGCTTCGCGCCAAGATCGTCAGTTCGAATCTGGCCGCCCCGACAAAAAATGAGAGGTTGTCTTACAGACATCCTCTTTTCGTTATGCGGCATTGCGTTTACATTCTCTTCAGCGTTTCGTGCTATAAATTCTATACGGGTCAAACACAAGATTTTGACAATCGACTTGCAGAACACAATCGTGGCGAAACGCCTTCGATTAAATCATGCATTCCCTGGAAATTGGTCTGGCTAAAAGAAGTTGAAACACGCGTTGAGGCTTTGAAACTGGAAAAGAAAATAAAATCACGTGGCGCGAATAGATTCCTGATTGAGCAAGGTGTTATGGTCAATTGAACTCCGGTATCGCGTGGCGCGTCTCGCGCCAAGGTCGTCAGTTCGAATCTGGCCGCCCCGACAAGTTGCCTAAGGCAATCGCTTTTTTTGTTGACGATTTATGTACTGTCGGCCCGAACAGTGTAGAACTCGGTATCGCGTGGCGCGCTTCGCGCCAA
>JAOUDZ010000070.1 GCA_029858965.1 Cyclobacteriaceae bacterium | reverse complement strand
CGTGAATCCTTTAGCATAATGAATGGGTGATTGTTGATTGCTTTCTGCCCTACCAGAGGACGCGGTCTTCTTCTTTTCGCAACTGATGAGAATACAACAAAAAGAAAGGATAATGATCTGTCTCATGCTGCAATTATAGAAGATTTCAATCATCTGGTTATGGTCAGCAGGCCTTTCGTTTTTGCGGTTACAGAATTAGCAGGTATGTTTGTGGTGGATTGGCGGTTCTTTTGTTGTACCAACAGCACTAGATTAATAGGGAATACCGGTGAATTGTTTGAATCCGGAGCTGTCCCCGCAACTGTAATTCACGTTTTATTGCTGACTATCCAATAGCCACTGTCTCGGCCAAATAACGATTGGCGGGATGGGAAGGCGTCAGCAAGGTGAAAAGCCAGGAGACCTGCCGTCAAATCTGATAATAATTTTTTGACTTTCGGGTGAAAGGTCAGGAGTGTTCGGTAGCAATTTGCGCCTTGCAAATCTTGGTTTACACCTGTCGCGATCACACGATATGCACATGCGACTTGGTTTTGCTTTAATGGTAATTGTTGCCAGCTTTGGTGCACAGGCACAGCGCGATTCCATTTTATTAAAATCAGTTACGGTTTATGGTCTTCCTGAAGAGAAATACCTGGCTGGTTCGCACGTCTTTCAATTGGATTCCACCCTGCAGCGGCAGCAAATTTCTGGTCATTTAGGTGAATTTTTATCATTTCAGTTTCCAATTTATTTCAGAAACTATGGCAATGGAATGTTGTCTGGTATAAGCATGCGCGGTACATCTCCTCAGCATGTAGCTGTACGCTGGAATGGTATTAACATTAATAGCTTTTCATTGGGTCAGGCGGACTTTTCCTTGCTGCCGGTGGTAGCGTTTGATGATGTGAAAGTTCATGTAGGGGGAGGAAGCGCACGCTTTGGGAGTGGTGCGTTCGGGGGATCAGTACTTTTGACATCTGCCGATGACCAAGACCATCCGGTTTCGTTTATTCAGGAAGTTGGCAGTTTTGGCAGATACTTCACTTCACTACGAGGCGCTTTTCAAGCCGGCAAACTTTCGTCTTCTTCATCATTTTACCATCTGCAGTCGAAAAACAATTTCCCCATCCCCGGAAGCGATGAACGTCAGACTCATGCTTCATTTGTGCAACAAGGTTTCGTACAACATTTGCAGTATAACCTTTCAGCATCAAGAAAATTGGAATTTAATTATTGGTTTCATGATGCGGACCGTGACATTCAACCTACTATCGGAAACGAGAACAATGCCGATACACAAGCTGATCGGAGTCACAGGATAAGTTTTTCATATGCGCAGAATAACAAATATGGCTTGCTGAAAGCAGGGGCTGGGATAGTCGACGACAAGATCATTTACAACAGTATGAAAAGTGAAATTTTCCGATGGATTGGTTCGGCCAGCCATCAATACACTTTCGCTAACCGGTTAAATGTATCACTCAATGCCGAGTGGAATCACATCATAGGTAAAATGGAAGCCTATGGCGCCGAGGAACCCGTGGAAGACCGGGTGGACTTATCTGGATCGCTGCAAAAAAGTTTTCAGAAAGTTTCAGTAGCATTCAATCTCCGTCAACCTTTTGTTTCTCGCCTGAGCGCACCCATATTACCTTATCTTGGGGTCGATGTGGAACTTGTTGAGAATGCGCTGCACCGCCTAACATTTAGTGCTAACGGCTCGAAGAATTTTCGCGCACCGACAATGAACGATCGGTACTGGCTTGATGCGGGCAGAAAGGAGCTGCAACCTGAAACCAGTTATGCTGCTGAGGTTGGTCTTCGCTGGCGTTACCAAACATTTTTGATAACTGCTTCGGGCTTTGGTCAACATATCGATGAATGGATTCAATGGGTTCCGGAACCCAGTGGTATTTATCGCCCGGAGAATGTAAAACAGGTTAGCATCAATGGATTCGAAACGGGAATGGAAGCATTCTTTACTTTCGGAGAATATGCACTTCGGGGAAAAGTTGATTACCAGTTTACACGATCGATAACGAAACAAGCGCATACAGCCGATCAGACGGCAATAGGCAAGCAGTTAACGTATACGCCTGTTCATGCCGCCTCTGCCACGATCGGTTCGACCTTTAGGACATGGTCTTCATCTTTCTTCCTGCAATATACGGGCACGCGTTTTACGGAAGCATCAAACTCACCGGTTTATGCGCTTGATCCATTCGCAATTGTTGATTTCTCTATTGGAAAATCCTGGACACCGAAACAGCACAGTATCGAATTTCAATTGCTTGTCAAAAATGTATTGAACACGAAGTATCAGTTGTATTCAGGACGTGCAATGCCAGGCAGGAATTATAATGTTAAGGTTTTATATCAATTGAATCGTAAACACAAATGAATTTTCTCAACGTCCTTATGTATTCTTGCATGCACAACTTGCATATATGTTCCCGCCATCTTTCATATGTATTTTGTATCAGCATATTGCTATATGGTTGTGCACACGAAGACGCAACACCAAAAGGAAGATATGAAAGTGGTGCCGTAATTGTAAATGAAGGTGGATTTGGTTCATCCAATGGAACCCTTTCGTTTTATCCACTCAACGCTGGCGTTGTCGAACAGAATATTTTTAGAAATGGACAAGGAGATTTTGCCGGGGACGTTGTTCAATCCATAGCCTTTCATGGCGGGAAGGGATACATTGTCATTAACGGGGATAACAAGGTTGAAATTGTAGACAGCAATACATTCGAAAGTATAGGTACAATTACCAATGAAGTGCTTGACAAGCCCCGCTATATCGAAGTGATTAACAACAATGCTTATATCAGTGTATGGGGACCTTATGAGAATGGAGGCTTTTCGTTGGTCGATTCCTATGTTTTAGTGATTGATTTGATGACGAATGAGGTAATAAAAAAAATTGAAACGGATGAAGGAACAGAGCAGCTTTTGCGTGCTGGCAATTATTTATTTGCAAGTAATTACAACTACGGCGCATCAACTACGGTTGCTGTAATCGACCCTGCTGATAACACGTTGGTGGATCAGCTTGAAGTTGGCTCCGGACCAGCGGGATTGGTGATTGATGCCAATGGGAAAGTATGGGTGCTCTGTACCGGTGATTTTGGAAGTTCCAACGGTATGCTTGTCCGCATTAACCCGTCAATGCTAACTGTCGAAGAAAGTATTCCGCTCCACATCAACCCGGATGTCGACCTGGCCATAACGCCTGACGGCAGCAGTCTGGTGTATACAGGGGGAATCAATGTTTATTCAATGCCAATTTCCTCAACGGTAGCGCCGGATTCACCTCTCTTCATTGCATCCGACGTTGTGTCTAATTATGCGCTGGGTGTTGATCCCACAACCGGAGATATTTGGATAGGAGATGCTCTAAACTTTGTTTCAGCGGGAAAAGTATTCGTATACGATGCTATGGGAAACGCAAAAACTTCTTTTGTTGCAGGAATAGGACCAACTCAGTTTATGTTTAAATGAGTAGCAGCGATGAACACACTGGGCAGAACGCCAATGTCGATTATTTCTACATGGAAAACGGACTTGCTGTTTTCACAGCAGCATATCATTTGCAAAGGGGGTATTGTTGTGAAAATGAGTGCAGGCATTGCCCATATCGAATAAACGGAAAGGAAGGTGATCCGTCAAGTGCAGAAAAATAACTGAACCGCAGGAATTCATTCTATAGATGTTATGGATTGAATGTTACGGACAGCGCGGATTTCAGGTTTTATTTCCACGTATCGCAAGGTAATAAGCTTCTAACATTTGCCTGGCAGCGATTTGTGAAGAAATGTCATGGTTCATTACGGATTGTTCCAATGCTTTTTGTTTTGCCCGAAGCGCATCAGATTTTTCAATTTCCCTTTGCAGCAATTGTGAAAATGAATCCCGGAACCAGGATATATGCTGATGCCTTCTGTTTTTTTCAAAGAAACCAGAAGCTGTCGTTTCACGCTGATAGCGCAGAATCATCTTCCATATTGCTTCAATACCTTCCCCGCGGACCGCTGAAGCAGTTAGTACGGGCGGCTTCCATCCTGATTCAGATGCTGACAGCAGATGGAGAGCCTGCTGGTATATAGTCTGTGCTGCCGCCGCAGCTTTTACATTATCGCCATCCGCTTTGGAGATGACAACGGCATCCGCAATTTCCACGATTCCTCTTTTGATTCCTTGCAGTTCGTCTCCTGCACCCGCTAACATGAGCAGCAGGAAAAAATCAACCATGCTTTTGACGGCAACCTCGGATTGTCCTACACCTACCGTTTCGATAATGATCACTTCATAACCTGCCGCTTCACATAAGAGCATGGCTTCACGCGTTTTATGTGCGACGCCGCCCAGGGTACTTGAAGCCGCCGTCGGTCTGATAAACGCCAAAGGGTTTCTAGCGAGCTCCTCCATCCTTGTCTTGTCACCCAGGATACTCCCCTTCGTTAGTGGACTGCTTGGATCGATCGTGAGGACGGCAAGTTTCTTTCCCTGGCCCGTAACATGCTTGCCAAAGGCTTCGATGAAAGTACTCTTGCCAACGCCCGGTGCGCCGGTAATGCCGATGCGAAGTGCTTGGCCTGTCTTATGGATTATTTTTTCAAGCGCAGATTCTGCCAGCCGCGCATCATGTTCCAATTTACTTTCAACAAGTGTTATTGCCTGACCAAGTATAACACGGTCACCTTGTAAAATACCATTTACTAATTGATCAAGCTTTGGTCTTGGTTTGATGGATTGCTTCAAGCGTCGCGTTGGAATGCCAGGTTAAATTTCTAAATTTACTTGATACAACGGTTTATTATCATGAGAAATTTTTGGCTCGATTGTGTTATTGCAACCGTCTTCGTATTTCTTGCCATGTGGGCCATTTTTCGTCTTACACAATCTAATTTGTTTAATGCATTTGATCCGATCGGACAGGCCCTTTCCGATGTTGAGCTGACCGATTATGTGTTTTCAAGGTTGCGTGAAGATCCAACTGTGGACCAGAATATAGTAATCGTAAATATAGGTGAACTCAGCAGAAGGGAGATGGCGGTGGAACTGCAAATCATCAGCAAGTATAAACCTAAAGTAATTGGTATCGATGGTTTTCTGGATTGTGCCACCGGGTTGCGGGATACGGTAAACTGCCCACAGTTGCGCGATATGATGGGTAACCTGATGCTGAGCAATGCTATTCAGGAAGCTGGGAATGTAATTCTGGTTAGTAGTGTTCTTCAAACAGATACGTTGCTGGAGGCATACGAATTTGATTCGCTTAGACGTTCTGATGGAATGTTTCTGGATTATGCCTATCGGGATGGCTATGCAAACCTGGATACTGACGCAGCATTTCAGGACGACGTAAAAACCTGCAGGTCATTCAATCCACGACTTAAAGTGAATGCTGAAATGCACTACGCATTTTCGGTCGCAATGGCCATGGCTTATGATTCGGTGAAGACGCAAAAATTTCTTGATAGAAATAATTTTTCTGAAGTCATCAACTATCGCGGAAATGTTTACGACATTTTTGGATCGACAAATTATCCGCAAATGTTCTATACCCTGGATGTGGACGATGTGATGACGGAGAATTTTCTGCCGGAGGTTATTAAAGATAGGGTCGTGATTTTTGGATTCTTGGGTAAGCAGCTGGGAGACCCATCCTGGGGTGATAAATTCTACACGCCGCTCAATAAAAGGCTTGCGGGTAAGGCAAACCCCGATATGTTTGGTGCTGTAGTCCATGCCAATATAGTTTCGATGATCCTAAATCAGGATTTTGTGGAAGAGATGGCAGAATGGCAGGAGGCAACAATGGCGTTTTTCATCTGTCTGCTCAACGTGGCATTATTTTCGCTGATTAATACGAACTTACCATTGTGGTATGATGGTATCACAAAGCTATTGCAGCTGATTCAGTTAATTGTATATGCAGCGCTCATGGTACTAATTTTTGATTGGTATGCTTTCAAATTCAATATTACACTTACTTTGGCAGCAGTAGCCCTTGTGGGAGACATATTTGAAATCTATATGAGCGTCATTAAGAATCTATATTTTAAAATTAAAGCGCGGTTACCGATTACCCGTGAGAAGGATGATGTATTAATCCCCGAATCGCAGAAAAAACCTTAATTTTGACTTTTCTCAACATCGAAATCATGAAAACGACAAAGATTACTCTTCTTATGGTACTGGAACTCGTCGCTTCCGTAGCCTTTGCACAGGACTACACGTTTAAAGTGTTGGCCAACAAGGGAAGCAATGAACTAAAAGCAGGTACGGAGTGGTCGCCCTTGAAAACAG
This sequence comes from Cyclobacteriaceae bacterium, assembly GCA_029858965.1. Classification (GTDB taxonomy): domain Bacteria; phylum Bacteroidota; class Bacteroidia; order Cytophagales; family Cyclobacteriaceae; genus Chryseolinea. Next base: position 16,089 of record JAOUDZ010000070.1, on the reverse strand, counting down.
GAGCAAGCCTGAAATCAGGCGACGAGTTGAAGCTTAGCGCGAACGCCTACATTGGTCTGGTCCACATAACGGGGAAACCGTTGGAGCTCAAAGAAGCTGGCGTTTACAAAGTGGAATCTCTGGCTGCGCAACTTGGAAGCGGGTCTGGGGTGTTAAACAAATACACGGATTTTATTTTAAGCAGTAGCTCCGCTGAAGCAAAGAAAAATCGATTGAGCGCAACAGGGGCTGTGAATCGGGGTGACAGCTATGCCATTAAATTGATGTTGCCGGAAAATCAATACGCTGGTATCTATAACAATATGGCTACAGTGAGCTGGAGAGGTACCGAAATAGCCGGACCCTATAGCGTTTCATTGAGAAACATGTTTGATGATGAGCTTTCCCAATTTGATACGCCGGAGACTAGTTTTCAGATTGACCTTACCGATCCAAAATTTGCGAAGGAAAATGCGATCTTAATTGAAGTAAAATCGAAGTCAGATCCAAAACAAGTCTCCAAACAGCACCTTATCAAAAGACTTTCACCTGCTGAACAGGCCGGAATAAAGAAATCGCTTTCTGAAATTAGCAGTGATGTAGGAGAACAAACTGCTTTAGGCGAACTTTATCTCGCCCGATTCTATGAAGACAATAATCTCTTGATTGACGCAATTTCAGCATACGAGGAGGCTATTAAGCTCGCGCCCGACGTGCCTTTTTTCAGGGAGAACTACGATGAGTTTTTGCTCCGCCATAACATAAAATAATAGCTATCGCCAACATAGGGAATTCTGAAAGCCGTTTCGACGGCTTTCACTGTTTTGCGGGATATGCTATTCCCACAGATTGTTATATTTTTGGTTTGGGATTGTCAGTAGGTCCCAATAATCCCATGGATTGTGGGATATATAGGGGGCAGGCTTGTTAAACTAATTTACGGTATTATGAAAATCAGGATAGCAATATTAGGTTTTATGCTCGTCGTTTTCGGGCAGGTTCGTGCACAGGATTATACATTTAAAGTGCTCGTTAATAAGGGCATGAATGAGATAAAAACCACGAAAGGCTGGCAACAAGTAAAAGTTGGCTCCAGCCTAAAACAGGCTGACGAATTAAAAGTCGTTGAAAATGCCTACCTGGGATTGGTGCATGTTAGTGGCAAAGCCCTTGAGGTGAAACAATCCGGCAGATATAAGGTGACGGAGCTCGCCGCCATGGTAAGTGGGGGAACAAATGTTTTAAACAAGTACACCGATTTCATTCTCAGCGCCAATACCGGTCCTCAGAACCGACTTACAGCCACCGGGGCAGTTAACCGTGGTGCAAACAATATTGAAGTATACCTCCCTCGTCCGGATTTGTCCGTTGTTTACAACAATAATGTAACCATCGCCTGGGAAGAAGACAAAACATTGAGGCCCTGCGCAGTAATCTTCAAAAGCATGTTTGGCGATGAGTTGAAGGTCATGGAGACGAATGAAAATTCGGTTGAAATAGATCTGAACGATCGGAGTTTTGAACACGAGGATAACATCATTGTCACCGTTATTTCGAAAGGGAACAATGCTAAAGTTTCCGAAGATTATACTTTGAAGAAATTATCCAGAGGTGACAAAGAAAGGATTAAGACTTTGTACAGTGAAATTGCGGGGCAGACCGCTGAAAAGACTGCACTGAATAAACTCGTCATTGCCGGTTTTTATGAAAAAAACAACTTGCTGGTTGATGCCAATACCGCTTTTCTGGAGGCTATTAGGTTGGCTCCTGATGTGCCAGCCTACAACGAGGTATACAATGATTTTTTGTTGCGCAATGGGATGAAGGTGCTTCCAAAAAAGTAAAGTATTAGGGAAAGCTATCGGTTAGCCACAGCTTTCCTTGTTCATACCCAGTTTGCGCAAAAGGTATATTATCCTAATTTTGTGGTTCTCACAGCAAAATAATATACTTCCATGAGTGTACTGGTAAATAAAGATTCCCGTGTAATCGTACAAGGGTTCACAGGGTCAGAAGGTTCTTTTCACGCAGGCCAGATGATCGAATATGGAACCAATGTAGTCGGGGGAGTAACGCCATCCAAGGGCGGTACCGAGCACTTAGGGAGGCCTGTTTTCAATACGGTTATGGAGGCTGTTGAAAAAACGGGCGCAGATGTATCGATTATTTTTGTGCCGCCTGCATTTGCAGCCGATGCTATTATGGAAGCCGCAGATGCAGGAATCAAAGTTATCATAACCATTACGGAAGGAATTCCTGTCAAAGACATGATGATCGCAAAGGATTACTTGCGGCATAAGGGCGTTACGCTCGTTGGTCCGAATTGCCCAGGAGTCATTACACCCGGTGAGGCCAAAGTGGGTATTATGCCGGGGTTTGTTTTCAAGAAAGGTAGAATAGGGATTGTTTCTAAGTCGGGGACGCTTACATACGAAGCCGCTGATCAGATCGTAAAAGCGGGCTTGGGCATTTCAACTGCTATAGGAATTGGAGGGGATCCAATAATCGGTACACCAACCAAAGATGCTGTAGAACTGCTAATGAGTGATCCCGAGACTGATGCCATCGTGATGATTGGTGAGATTGGTGGCAACTATGAACCACTGGCCGCGAAGTGGATCAAGGAAAATGGAAATAAAAAGCCTGTCGTCGGATTCATAGCAGGACAAACAGCTCCTCCAGGGAGAAGAATGGGCCACGCCGGAGCGATTATCGGGGGTGCCGACGATACAGCCGCAGCTAAAATGAAAGTGATGAAAGCATGTGGAATTCATGTGGTTGAATCTCCTGCAGAAATAGGAGAAACAATGGTAAGGGTGCTTGCAGGAAAAAATTAGGAATAAAAAAAGACCAGCTTAAAAGCTGGCCCTAAATTCATTTTCAAGGTATTCATTAAGGTTTTTCAACCCCCTCAACATGCTCAAACTTTCGGGCGTGTCCTCCGTATTATCATTCTTGTACAATACTTCTACGAATAAGTCGCGAAGCATATAGATGTAAATCTTTCGGCCATTTTTTACGCGAGCACCCAAAGCAACACCCTTTTTCTTGAGGTAAATTACCTGTTTCTCCATTGAGAGTCGCTTAAAGAAGAACTGGAGTATCATAAACATTTGTTTTATTTAGCAATACCCATTGCTATTTTCAAGCCATTCTAGAATACCTTTAAATTTGTTTGTTTTGGCCAAGTGCTGGCACCGAAATTCCATATTTGGGAATGAAACTCCCATCTTTGCCTTCTAATCACAGAAATAGGGAGTTTTTTCGTCTAGATCCTCCCCAAACCAAACAAGACCATATTCTTTGTATACGCCTATTCCGATAGCCTTCCATTTTACTTTCTCCCAACTTCCGCTGTTAATCAGCAGCGGGTTATGGCCGGCGCTAATCTTCCAGCCGTCAAGTCCCTCCTTTGCGTTTGCGCCCAGAGAACTGTAATAAGCGATCTCAAAACCATTTCCTGCGTACCCGGCTATCTCTTTGGGTTTGGTCCACATGCAATTTGCTTGCTTATGATCGTTGGTGTAGCAGCAGGGAGTCCAGTTTCCTTTCGTCGACCAGCTGTGCGGGCTGCATCTGTTTTTGGGGTCAAAGGAATAGTTTTCTGATAGATCGCGGGCGTGCGTTTGTGCCACCAGCGTGAGGCTTTGGGAAAGTGGAATAGTCCCTAATTTCTTGGATTTCCGATATTCCATGATCAGGTCGTATAATATTTTTTCCTCCGCCGAGAGACAGATTTTATCTGTAGGCTGGGGTCGCGGATAGAATCCGACGAGAATAATGAATAATATGAGTAACGAAAACGCTTTCATTGACATTAATTTATCCAATTAATGACGGTGAAATAAATATATCTTCATTTCTGACCTTATTTTTATAATTTTCCGCGCTCAAAAATAGGGCAACCAAACATTTAACATCAAAAGACAGAAAACATGAGCGATCAGAAAATTGGCATTAGTAACGGTAAACTGAATGTGCCTGATAATCCAACAATTCCATTTATCGAGGGTGATGGTACTGGCATAGACATCTGGCCGGTATCCCGACTTGTTTTTGATAAGGCTGTTGAAAAAGCCTACAAGGGCAAGCGCAAGATTAATTGGAAAGAAGTACTGGCCGGAGAAAAGGCGTTTAATAAAACCGGAAACTGGATGCCAGAGGAAACGCTCAATATCTTTAAGGAATATCTGGTAGGTATTAAAGGGCCGCTGACAACGCCTGTTGGAGGCGGTATCCGCTCCCTAAATGTCGCGCTCCGTCAGGAGTTAGACCTGTTTGCCTGTGTACGTCCGGTGCGTTGGTTCAAAGGTGTACCTTCTCCTGTGAAAGAGCCGCAAAAGACGGATATGGTTATTTTTCGTGAGAATACTGAAGATATTTACGCCGGTATTGAATTTCAGGAAGGCAGCGAAGACAACAAAAAGTTCATGCAATTGCTGAAGGATAATTTTCTACAACGCTACAAAAAGATCCGATTCCCAGATACGTCGGGCATAGGTATTAAGCCTGTTTCAAAAGAGGGAACGGAACGTCTTGTTCGATCAGCCATAGCATATGCTATTGAACACAAAAAGCCCAGCCTCACTTTAGTGCACAAGGGCAATATTATGAAATTTACGGAAGGTGGGTTTCGTGACTGGGGCTATGCATTAGCGAAGGATGAATTTGGGGCTGTCGACCTTGACGGCGGTCCATGGCAGGTAATAAATACCGGCGGCCACCAACTTATCATCAAAGATTCTATCGCTGATGCTTTTCTGCAACAGATTTTGTTAAGACCTGATGAATATTCTGTAGTGGCAACGTTGAATCTCAACGGTGATTACGTTTCTGATGCGCTTGCCGCTATTGTAGGTGGTATTGGGATAGCCCCAGGCGGAAACATAAACTACATGACCGGTCATGCCATCTTTGAGGCCACACATGGAACGGCACCAAAATATGCGGGTCAGGACAAAGTAAATCCCGGTTCTGTAATTCTTTCAGGTGTGATGATGCTTGAGTATTTGGGCTGGTTAGAAGCGGCCGATTTAATTTACAAGGGCCTTGAAGCAGCGATTGCCAAAAAGCGCGTTACCTATGATTTCCACCGGCAGATGGATGGGGCAACGCTTTTGAAATGCTCTGAATTTGGCCAGGAGATTATTAATAATATGTGACCGCCGCTCTTGAATGAATAAAGAAAGCGGGCATTGAAATCAGTGCCCGCTTTTTTGTTTTTGCTGCCAGCGGTTAAAACTCCAACATTCGAATAGCCGAGAGCGCCGATTCCTCTCCTTTGTTTCCATATTTGCCGCCAGCTCGATCCAAGGCTTGCTGTTTGCTAAGCGTGGTCAGCACACCAAATATTACGGGCTTGCGGGTTTTTATTCCTGCTTTCGTAATACCGTATGCAGCAGCCTGGCAGATATAATTAAAGTGGGGGGTTTCTCCTTGAATGACACAACCTAAGCAGATAACGGCATGGATATCTTTTCTTTCGGCCATCCACAAAGCCCCTAATGAGAGTTCAAAAGTACCTGGCACATTCTTGCGTACGATATTTTCTTCCTTGACGCCATTGCGAATAAGACTTGCCACCGCGCCTTCATACAGGGCCTCGGTCACTTCTTCATTCCATTCAGAGACGACAATCGCGAAATTCTTTTTCGCCAAATTAGTTTTTGATTTTATTTCCCCTGATCTAAGTGGTCCGGCCATAGTGTTCCTTTATGCAGTGCAAACTGTTTTATCACAAAAAAGGGATAGATGAAATCTACCCCTTCGAAAGATAACGTAAAATAATTATGAATTGCTTTTCAGTCTGGCTTTGAATTTTCTGGCATTCTGGTATTCACTGGATTCCCAGTATTGGGTAATGATCTTGTCGTAGGCTTCCTCGGCTTTGTCATTTTGATTTAGTTTTTCATACGCCAGTGCCTCTTTCATCAAATAAGCAGGGGAGAAGTATCTGTTCGGCTTGTAGCTCGCAGCCTTGCCGTATAGCCTGGCAGCATCTTCATAGTTGTTTTCCTCCATATACGTATCGCCAAGCAGACTGTATGCTCTGGCTTGAACCAGCAAATCATCTGAACTGAAGTCTTCCAAATAAAGCCTGGCTAATGCATACTTGCCTTGCTTTAAAAAGCAAACTCCGGCATAATAATTACTAAGGTTCCCCGCATCGGTTATTCCATAGTCCTCTATTATGGCAAGGAATCCCAGGTTATTGCCATCTCCATTTAACGCCTTATCAAGACTATCGGCCTCAAAATAAAATACAGCCTGAAACATTTCTTTCTGGGCAAGTACATTCTGAGATTCTTTATAGTAATTAAAACCAAAGTATCCTCCAATAATTAAGAGAATTGCAGACACAATACCAATTACAGTTCTTGGGTTGCTCTCTATCCATGTCTCTGCTCCAGCCAACTTCTCTTTAAGGGCTTCCGGGTTCTCGAGAAGTTCGTGTTTGTGTTCTTCCTTTTTTGCCATTGTTTCTTTATAATATTGCCACCTTACCTATGGAATCAAATTCATAAATACAGTCATCACAATTAGTCCCGCAGCAGCAGACGGGGCGCAAAACTACAAATTAGATGATTCTAATCAAAAGGGTGAATTAGTCCATGATGTAGGGATAATCCGTCTGAACATAAACGTCAGTTAATGCTTCAGATGGATCAGGGAACTTCGATTCTTCCGCAAACTTCACACTTTCCTGTACCAGATCCAGAATCTTTTGATCCATTCCTGCCAACTCCTTTTCAGTGGCAAACCCCTTCTCCAATACAGTTTTTCTTACTACTTCCACAGGGTCGCGCTGTTTATACTGCTCAACCTCATCTTTTGACCTGTATTTCTGAGGGTCGGACATGGAATGGCCCTTGTACCGATAGGTTCTAAATTCTAGGAGCGTTGGACCCTCACCTGCGCGGGCCCGTTCGGCGGCGCGTGCTACAGATTTGTGAACTTCTTCCGGTTTCATGGCATCGACTGGCTCAGATGGCATATCGTATGCATCGGCCAAAGTATAAAGGTTAGTAACATTGGATGAGCGCTGGACGGAAGTACCCATGGCGTAACCATTGTTCTCAATGACAAAAATGACCGGCAACTTCCATAGCATCGCCAGATTAAGCGTTTCATGGAAGGCACCCTGCCGGACAGCCCCGTCGCCCATGTAGCAAATGCAAAGGTTACCGGTCTTATTATATTTTTCCGCAAAGGCCATTCCGGCCCCAAGGGGAATCTGCGCGCCAACGATCCCATGCCCGCCTACAAATCCAACAGTTTTATCAAAAACATGCATGGAGCCTCCTTTGCCTTTCGTGGTGCCTGTCTCCTTTCCATAAAGCTCCGCCATAATGGCCTTTGGATCAGTTCCCAGCGCAAGCGGATGACCATGATCCCGGTAAGCGGTTATCCATTTGTCGCCTTTTCGCAACGCGGTCACAGCCCCGGAAGCACATGCTTCTTGTCCAATATACAAGTGACAGAACCCTTTGATTTTCTGCATGCCGTAAAGTTGCCCTGCCTTTTCCTCGAACTTGCGCATCAATTGCATGCTCTCGTACCAATACATGTAGGTCTCTTTCGAGAATTCAGTACTATCGCCCTTCTTATTAACACGAGAGGATTCGTTCTTCGCTTTGGTTGTCGTAGGCATATCCCTATTTTTGATCCGAGTTGCGAAATTAATCCCCAAACGAACATTCGCCAAACTTTCCTTGTAATTCCTCATGCGACTTGAAAGCCTTCAACTGCTGAATTTTAAGAACTATAAGGAGGTCAACCTCAAATTTTCTCCCCGGATTAATGTTTTGGTAGGCAAAAACGGCAGTGGCAAAACGAATCTACTAGATGCCATCTTCTTTCTATCATCAACAAAAAGTGCCTTTTCAGCATCAGATCACAACTGTATTCTCCATGATCAAAGTCATTTTATGGTAAAAGGAACGTTTCAGGTAGGTTCCAGTATGCATGAAATAGCCAGTTCAGTTCAAGTTGGGGCAAAAAAGATCTTTCGTGTTGGAAGATCAGAATACCAGAAACTGAGCGATCACATTGGTAAGTTTCCTGTAATCCTCATAGCACCTGATGATATTGAGCTGGTCAAGGAAGGTAGCGAAGCCCGCCGGAAGTTCTTCGACAGCATGATCTCACAACTGGACCGCGAGTACCTGGAAGATTTGATGCATTACAATCATGCCCTGAAGCAACGCAACAGCCTGTTAAAGATGGCGCATGACAGGGGGTCCATAGATTGGATTGCAGTTGAATCCTATGATCACCTGCTTGACAAGTATGGAAGTTCAATTTTCGAGAAAAGGAAAGGCTTCGTCCGGGAGTTTCTTCCTGTTTTCCGCAAGTTCTACCAATTTATAGTCGAGGAAAACGAACGAACCGATCTGGCGTATGTTTCCGAATTAATCGGAAAAAATTTTCTGGAAGGACTATTCCAGTCACGCCAAAGAGACCTTGCACTTCAACGGACCAGTTTCGGTATTCATCGGGATGATTACCTTTTTACAATGGAAGAAGGGGACATCAAAAGACTTGGCTCGCAGGGACAGCAAAAATCATTTGTTATGTCGCTGAAGTTGGCTCAGTTTGAGATACTCAAAAAACACAATGGGGTCAAACCAATTCTGCTTTTGGATGATATTTTTGATAAATTAGATGATGAGCGTATCGCCCGGTTGCTGGAACTGATAAAAACAGACCTTGGCCAGTTGTTTATTACCGATGCCAGACCAGATAGAACAAGGGGATTGCTCCATCAGATCCATGCTGAGGCCTGTTTCTTTATAGTAGAAAACGGAAAAGTAAAAGCCCATGAGCAGTCATAAGAAAGGTGAATTTCAATCTGTTGGACAGGCTATTCGCGATATGCTCAACTCCTACAGGCTGACCAACAAGTATGATGAAGCCAACCTAATTGACTCCTGGGAGCGGTTAGTGGGCAAACCAATCGCAAAACGGACTAAGAAAATCTATATTAAAAATAGTGTACTGTTCGTAGAATTTGATTCCCCGACGATGCGGCACGATTTTTCACTTCACCGGGCTGAAGTCCTTGAGATGTTCAAAAAGGAATTTGGCGACGGCATAATCAACGAAATAGTAGCCATGTAGGCCAGTTCTCCCGGAACCAAAATGTCTGCTGGTTTCAATTCAATTTGCGTTATCGTCTTATTATATGCGAAAATCTGAGTATAAGTTTTGAAAAAGTGGAAAAGCGTATAATTTTGCACTCTCTTTTTTAAAAAAGCCTCCTGATGCATCGGGAGGCTTTTCATTCGTTCTTAAAAAAGATTACAGGCTGGGGGAATACCAAAGCGGCCAACTGGGACAGACTGTAAATCTGTTGTCTTATGACTTCATAGGTTCGAATCCTATTTCCCCCACCATGTTGTCAAGTGTACAACATGTCGTATTCTTGCGGGAGTTAGGGCCGGAATAGTGGAGGGGTAATGCAGTTTTGGTCTTCGCCACGGCGGATCCAAACTACAGGGCGCAGGCTTCTTGAGGGAAAATATAATGCGGGAGTAGCTCAGTTGGTAGAGCGATAGCCTTCCAAGCTATAGGTCGCGGGTTCGAGCCTCGTCTCCCGCTCTGTTGAGCCGGTAATCGTTAACGGTTAGCCTGTTTGGAAACAGGGTAATCAACGAAAAATGATTGACGGTCGGGTTGGCTGTTGTAGCTCAGTGGTAGAGCACTTCCTTGGTAAGGAAGAGGTCGTGAGTTCAATCCTCATCAACAGCTCTAAGTAATTGGATATTGGATTTTAACTATAAGATTATACTTTAAACTTTAACTGGGATTTTCAAATATGGCAAAAGAAACATTTGATCGTTCGAAACCACACGTAAACGTTGGTACTATCGGTCACGTTGACCACGGCAAAACAACCCTTACGGCAGCAATCACAAAAGTTCTTGCGGCTAAAGGACTCGCTTCCATGCGTGATTTTTCATCTATCGATAACGCGCCTGAAGAAAAGGAGCGAGGTATTACCATCAACACCTCTCACGTAGAATATGCTACAGAGAACAGACATTATGCGCACGTTGATTGTCCTGGTCACGCCGACTATGTGAAGAACATGGTTACTGGAGCTGCCCAAATGGATGGCGCCATTCTGGTAGTAGCCGCAACGGACGGTCCTATGCCTCAGACACGCGAACATATCTTGTTGGCACGCCAGGTGGGTGTTCCTGCGCTTGTCGTATTCATGAATAAAGTTGACCTGGTTGATGACCTGGAGTTATTGGATCTGGTTGAGATGGAGGTTCGTGAACTGATGTCGGCTTACAGTTTCCCCGGCGATACCATGCCTGTTATAAGAGGTTCCGCCTTAGGTGCGCTGAATGGTGAGCCAAAGTGGGTAGAGAAAGTTGAAGAGCTGATGAAGGCTGTTGATGAGCATATTCCATTGCCTGTTCGTTTGATCGACAAAGATTTCTTGATGCCTGTGGAAGATGTGTTCTCGATTACTGGTCGTGGTACTGTTGCGACGGGAAGAATTGAAAGGGGTGTCATTAATTCGGGTGATCCTGTGGAGATCCTGGGTATGGGTGCTGAAAACCTGAAATCTACGATTACAGGTGTTGAAATGTTCCGTAAAATACTTGACAGGGGTGAAGCTGGCGATAACGTCGGACTGCTGCTGCGTGGTATTGAAAAAGAACAAATTCGCAGGGGAATGGTAATTTGTAAACCCGGATCTGTTAAGCCTCACGCTAAGTTCAAGGCTGAAGTTTATGTTTTATCCAAAGAAGAAGGTGGTCGTCACACGCCTTTCTTTAACAGATACCGTCCTCAATTCTATTTCCGCACTACTGATGTGACAGGCGAGTGTAAACTTCCGGAAGGAGTAGAAATGGTAATGCCTGGCGATAACATCTCTATTGAAGTAGAGTTGATTAACAAGATTGCAATGGAGAAAGGTTTACGTTTTGCGATTCGCGAAGGTGGCCGGACTGTTGGATCAGGTCAGGTGACTGAAATCTTAGACTAATTATCTGATATTCAATACCAAAGCGTTTCTGAAAATTTTCAGGAACGCTTTTGTTTTCTGCTCTATTGTTTTACCTTTGCAGTCCTTTTGGGCTGAGGTACACGGGTGCGGCTCAAGGGTTTGAGTAGTTACCGCTAAAGCAGGGTCAAAAGGCCACATTTAGAGCAAAAACGGGTGTAGCTCAATTGGTAGAGTAGCGGTCTCCAAAACCGTTGGCTGGGAGTTCGAGTCTCTCCACCCGTGCAAGGAAAGTGAAAAAGTGAAACTACTAGGGAACAATCCGAAAAGTAGTACCGGTAAATAGAATATACGTTGGCTAGCCCTGGCAAGTTGGGGTTAACCCGGATAAAATTAAATCAATGGAGAAGTTAAAGACCTATGTTGCAGAATCCTGGGATGAGATCAAGAACAAAGTAACTTGGTCTAAGTACAGTGAGCTGCAAAGTAGTGCCATTCTGGTGTTGGTGGCGTCCACTATTTTCGCACTGGTTATTGGCGCTATGGATTATGTTTTCAAGACTGGTCTTCAGTGGTTTTACAAAGAATTTTAAGAAGAAGGTAATGGGCGAGCTGAAGTGGTATGTTCTCAGGGTCGTCAGTGGCCAGGAAAAGAAGGTTAAGACCTACCTGGAATCTGAGATCGAACGCTCAAAACTCACGGATTTTATTCCGCAGGTAATGATACCTTCTGAAAAAGTATACGAAATGAGAAACGGCAAGAAACGCGTGAGAGAAAGGAATTTCTTTCCAGGCTACGTTCTCATCTCTGCAGATCTCTCGAACGGAGAAGCACATCATGTGGTGAATAGTATTCCCGGCGTGATTGGCTTTCTCGGTAACAACGGCACCGGGGCTTCCAAGGATCCAGTTCCTCTTCGTCAATCAGAGGTGAATAGGATTCTCGGTAAAGTTGATGAGATTGACGAATTCGAGGAAAAACTCGATACACCCTTTATTAAAGGTGAGTCCGTTAAAGTAATGGATGGTCCATTTAGCGGGTTTACCGGAAACGTTGAGGAGATCTTTGAAGACAAAAAGAAACTCAATGTAATGGTTAAGATTTTCGGCCGGAACACACCTGTCGAATTAAGTTACATGCAGGTTGAAAAGCTAGACTAAGATAACACATGGCAAAGCAAATAATAGGTTATCTGAAATTACAGGTTAAAGGTGGCCAGGCAAATCCGGCACCTCCTATAGGACCTGCGTTGGGTAGTAAGGGTCTTAATATCATGGACTTTTGCAAACAATTCAATGCACGTACCCAGGATAAGCAAGGTCAGGTATTGCCGGTTTTGATTAGCATTTATAATGACAAGTCGTTTGACTTTGTGATCAAAACACCTCCGGCTGCTGTTTTAATTTTAGATGCCGCGAAAAAACAAAAAGGATCCGCAGAGCCTAACCGAGTCAAGGTTGGTGCCATAACATGGGATCAAGTGAAAACTATTGCAGAAACGAAGATGCCTGACCTCAATGCGTTCAAAGTTGAATCGGCAATGAAGATGGTCGCAGGGACTGCAAGGAGTTTAGGTATTACAGTTTCTGGTACACCCCCTTGGGATAATTAATTAATGCGATGGCGAAAATTTCTAAAAACAGAAAAGCAGTCCTTGCGAAATACAATCCTGAGAAGGAGTATTCTCTCGAAGATGCTTCAAATCTTGTAAAGGAAATCTCCTTTACAAAGTTTGATTCCTCCGTTGATGTTGACATTCGTTTAGGCGTCGATCCTAAGAAGTCAGATCAAATGGTTAGAGGTGTAGTGGCTTTGCCACACGGTATTGGAAAAGACGTTCGCGTTCTTGTGCTTTGCACTCCGGATAAGGAGCAGGAAGCAAAAGACGCAGGCGCAGAACACGTTGGGTTAGATGAATTTCTCCAGAAAATCGAAGGCGGCTGGACAGATATCGATGTTATTATCTGTACGCCTACGGTAATGGCTAAGGTTGGTAAGCTCGGAAAGATACTTGGGCCCAGAGGCCTTATGCCAAATCCTAAATCAGGAACTGTTACGCTCGAAGTCGGTAAAGCCGTGAAAGAAGTAAAAGCTGGTAAAATCGACTTCAAAATTGATAAACAAGGGATCATCCATGTAAGCGTTGGTAAAGCTTCCTTCTCGGCCGATAAAATCCGGGACAATGTTGCAGAGATGATCAATGTTGTGGCAAAACTGAAACCGTCCTCCGCAAAGGGTACTTATTTCCAGAGAATCACGTTGTCCACAACGATGAGTCCGGGGATAACAATTGACACGAATTCAGTTGCTGGCATTTAAGCTATTAATGACATGACCAGAGAAGAAAAAGTACAAATTATAGACGAGCTCACAACGAAGTTTGCAGACAACACCCATTTCTATATTACAGATGCTTCCGGGTTTACGGTGGATCAGGTTAATAACTTCAGAAGAATGTGTTATAAGAGCGGCGTCGAATACAGAGTGTATAAGAACACACTGATTCGGAAAGCCCTTGAAAAAAACAAGGATGTTGATTACACTCCGCTATTTAAGACGCTGAATGGTTTCTCCGGGGTTATTTTCTCCAAGGAAATCGGTAATGCCCCTGCGAGGGTGATCAGTGAGTTTCGCAAAAAGCTGGAAGGCAAACCTGTGTTGAAGGCTGCCTCTATTGACTCATCACTTTTTATAGGTGATGAGAATTTAACGATGCTCAGTGAGCTCAAATCAAAGAACGAGCTTATTGGCGATGTTATTTCATTGCTGCAATCACCAGCCAAGAATGTTATCTCTGCGCTGCTTAGCGGAAAGAATACAGTGGCTGGGTTGGTTAAAGCACTGGAAGAACGTGGAACTAAATAATTTATTGGAAAGAATTACTTAAACTTTATTAAAAATGGCCGACATCAAAGCACTCGGAGATCAACTTGTTGAACTCACCGTTAAAGAGGTTACTGAATTAGCTTCTTACCTTAAAGAAACCCATGGCATAGAACCTGCGGCTGCTGCTGTTATAGCTGGTCCTGCCAGCGGAGCAGGCGGTGGGGCTGCTGCTGCCGAAGAAAAGACAAATTTTGACGTAGTATTAAAAGCTGCCGGAGCAAACAAACTTCAGGTTGTGAAGTTGGTAAAAGAACTTACTGGCCTTGGCTTGAAAGAAGCTAAAGATATGGTAGATGGAGCTCCTAAAACTATAAAAGAAGGCTTACCAAAAGACGAGGCTGAAAACCTTAAGAAGCAGCTTATTGAAGCAGGCGCTGAAGTTGAGCTGAAGTAATCTTCTTGAAGACGAAGGGTACCGTCTAACAACTTTCGGTTAGACCCCGTGTTCGGATCACACGATTTGGACGGGGTCTATTCGCATTTATGCCTGAACACTTGTTTTTATCTATTGTTCTCGTCCAGGATCTCAGAACTTAAACGTTAATTACCTTGACAAAGAAGACTTTAAACGGTAGAATCGATTTCTCTTCAAGCGAGAGAGTCCTTGACTATCCCGATTTTCTGGATCTTCAACTCCAGTCTTTCAAAGATTTTTTACAAATCGAAACTCCAGCCGAAAAAAGACAAAATGAGGGTCTTTATAAGGTTTTTGCGGAAAACTTTCCAATAAGTGACTCGCGCGAAAACTTTGTATTGGAGTTTGTAGACTACACCATAGATCCTCCAAAATACAATGTCGATGAATGCATCGACAGAGGATTGACCTTCTCGGTTCCATTAAAGGCTAAGCTTCGTCTTACCTGCAATGATGAAGATAATGAAGACTTCGAAACCATGGAACAGGAAGTGTTCCTCGGTAACATACCGTATATGACCGAAAAGGGATCTTTCGTTATCAACGGTGCGGAGCGTGTCATTGTATCGCAACTTCACCGGTCACCCGGTGTATTCTTTGCGATGAGTAAGCACACCAACGGAACAAAATTATACTCTGCCCGGATTATTCCATTCAAAGGATCCTGGATAGAATTTGCAACCGATGTTAATGCTGTCATGTATGCGTACATCGACCGGAAAAAGAAGTTCCCCGTAACAACTTTGCTCCGGGCAATCGGCTATGGTTCCGACAAAGACATTCTTGATCTTTTTGGACTTTCTGAAGAAGTAGAGGCATCCAAGGGCACTTTGAAAAAAGTGGTCGATAGGAAGTTGGCAGCCCGCGTTCTTAAAACATGGACAGAGGATTTCGTTGATGAAGATACGGGTGAAGTAGTCTCCATTGACCGCAATGAGGTGTTGTTGGAACGTGACCACACACTCACTGCAGAAGATGTAGATGTAATCATAGAATCCGGTGTAAAGTCGATCATTTTGCACCGTGAGGATATTAATATCGCAGACTACCATATCATCTTTAATACGTTGGCGAAAGACACTTCCAACTCAGAAAAGGAAGCTGTGGAATACATTTATCGCCAGTTAAGAAATACGGAAGCACCTGACGAGCAAACTGCGCGCGATATCATACAAAGCTTGTTCTTTAGTGAGAAACGCTATGATCTGGGTGAAGTTGGCCGTTACAGAATCAATAAAAAACTTGGCCTTGATCTTAGTTTCGATCACCGCGTTCTTACCAAGGACGATATTATTTTAATTGTTAAGTACCTGATTGGCCTTATCAATTCTAAGGCAGTAGTAGATGATATTGACCACCTAAGCAATCGCAGGGTTAGAACAGTCGGAGAACAATTATACTCTCAGTTTGGAGTTGGTCTTGCGCGCATGGCCAGAACCATCAAAGAAAGAATGAACGTTCGTGACAATGAGGAATTTAAGCCTGTTGATTTGATCAATGCGCGAACATTATCTTCTGTCATCAACTCATTTTTTGGCACGAACCAGCTTTCACAGTTTATGGATCAAACCAATCCATTGGCTGAAATCACACATAAACGCAGGATGTCAGCTCTTGGTCCAGGTGGCCTTTCACGCGAACGCGCCGGTTTTGAAGTGCGTGACGTTCATTATACGCACTATGGTCGTCTTTGTACCATCGAAACGCCGGAGGGTCCAAACATTGGTCTGATCTCGTCTCTCTGTGTTCACGCAAAAGTGAACAAGATGGGCTTTATCGAAACACCTTACCGCAAAGTGGAAAATGGCAAAGTGAAGATCAAAGAACCCGTTATTTTTCTGACAG
>JAOUDZ010000069.1 GCA_029858965.1 Cyclobacteriaceae bacterium | reverse complement strand
GTTCCGGTTTGGGCAAGTCCTACAAAATCACGATTTCCTTTTAATAAAACAGGGATGGCTTTTTCCTGTATGGGAGTAGGGATTTCAAAGCCAATTTGAAGAACCGACTCAACCAGTCCCCTGGACAGGCCCAGGGATTCAAAAGATTCCATTAAAAATTTTTAATTAAGGGGCAAAGGTACGCTATTTAAATTAAAGAATTCTGATAACATGGTGACAGTCGGAGTATTAGCCCCGGTAGTAAAAGCACAGAAGAATATAAGGTTGATTTACGGACAAACAGAATAAACCTATCGCAGTGCCAGGTTGACAATTGAAAGAACTCAATTATATTTGCCCTCCCTTGAGGGGCATTAGCTCAGCTGGCTAGAGCGTCACGCTGGCAGTGTGAAGGTCATCGGTTCGACTCCGATATGCTCCACTTAAAGAGATAGCCGGAACTCCCGGCTATCTTCTTTTTGATTAGCCGCTCACTGCATTCGATTTTTATCGATGAATTCCCGAAACGATTTTTTGTAGGTCTCACCGATGGGTAGCATTACATCCCTGATCTGTACATCGCTTTTATGAATGACATCAATTGCGTTCAATGCGACAATGAAGGAATTGTGAATGCGAATGAATTTGCTTGATGGCAACTGATCTTCCAAAACTTTGAGGCGCTGCAGGCTTACAATTTTTTGATTCTTCGTGTGGATGGTAACATAATCCTTGAGGCCTTCTACGTAGAGTATATCATCCAGACGCACTTTGACAAGTTTTGTTCCATCTTTTACAAACACATAAGGGTTACTGACTTCACCATGCATAACTTTTTCCGGCGTGGGTGCAGCAACGCTCCCCTCCAGTCGTTGAGCAACCTTGTCGACTGCCTTGAGAAAACGTTCAAACGTAATGGGCTTCAGGAGGTAGTCCGCAACATCCAGTTCATAGCCTTCAAGTGCATACTCAGAATACGCAGTGGTGAGAATCACCAAAGGTTTTTTTTGCAATATCTTAAGCAGGGAAATACCCGTAAGTTCAGGCATCTGTACATCCAGGAAAAGTAAGTCCACCGCATTTTCACGCAGGACCTCAATGGCTGCCAGGGGACTTGCACAAGCTTCCACCAAATGTAAAGAAGGAACCTTCTTTACATAATCGATCATCAGGTTACGGGCTAACGGTTCATCTTCAACGATAACACAGTTTATTTTCAATGTAAAGACAGTGTGAGTTTTACTAAATATTTTTCGGGGGTTTGCTCGGTGATAAGTTTGTATTTATCCGGATAACTCAATTCCAGTCTCCGTTTAACATTTTGTAACCCAATTCCGGATTTCTCACCGGTATCTTTTTGGTCAGCTGACTTACTATTCTCAACCGTATAAACGCACTCATCGTCAAACACCTGGATGCAAATATTTACCCAGGCTTTGGGGTTTTTGCCGGTGACTCCATGCTTAAAAGCATTCTCCAGAAAAGTTATGAAAATCAAAGGACTTATCCATATGTTCTGCGTGTCTCCGGATACCTCAAACTTGATGGGAATCTGATCATTGAGGCGCAAGCGCTCCAGGCTGATATAACTTTGCATGTACTCAATCTCTTTGCTCAATAAAACCTTCGGATGATTGGACTCGTAAATCATATACCGCATCATGAGTGATAGCTTGGAGATTACTTCAGTGGTATTCTCAGATTTACTGTACGCCAGATAGTATAGATTATTTAACGTGTTAAATAGAAAGTGTGGATTAATCTGCGCCTTTAGAAAATTCAGTTCGGCAATAAGTTTTTCATTCTCCACTTCCTTTTTCCTGGCCTCCAGTTCAAACCAATCAACCGCAAACCGTAGCATACCCACGAAAAGAACGATAAACAACGTAATGGCGGTAATCTGAACAATGAAGAAGCTGGAATAGAAGTAATGCGCCTGATGCGTGTAGCCATCCATTAAGAATCGCTGAAAATGGACCCGGGCAGCAATCAACACAGAAAACGGCACCAAAAACTCAATTAAGTAACGCCAAACATTCTTTGACTTAAGGAAGCGCGGCCAGATCAGGAAATAGTTGAGGTAAGCAATAAGCATGATGAAAACCAACTGTGAGGTTGCAGACGTGAACATCTTACCCCAATCATATCCTCCCCTGTCGCGTTGAAAAACGCTGATTTGATACAGGTTGAAGGACAAATACACACACCAAAACGAAATGTGTAAAAAGACAACCCGGTTGCGGTGAAAGAATGAAGGCATAGCAAAAACGAAGTAAGGATCCAAAGGTAGTCCATCCATTATGCCCGTAGCCGAATTCCCCCAACTTTTCTACCATTCCCGCACTTTCATCGACGAATCCCTGCCCGCAACCAGCCCGATGGAATTGTCGAATAAACGACGGATGTGTCGAATCAATAACACAGTTGGTATAATACCGACAGTTGATGAGGAACAAATTATTTTCTTTGCAGTTAACCATAATAGAATCTGCATTGGGTTCACTTTGAGCGGGGCAGCAAAATCTATTATCAAAAAAATAAAATGAAAAACATTTCTACTTTAATTGCCCTCATAACCGTCAGCGCAGGAATCCTTTTTTCGGCTCCGGCGAATGCACAGGATGCGGGAAAGGGCAAGGGCAAAATCTTCGGCACTGTCGTTGATAGTGAAAACAACCAACCGGTGGAATTTGCCAGCGTAGCGTTAATAGACCCGGCAACGGGAAAACCCATTGATGGTGCCGTGTGTGACACAGATGGTAAATTTGAAATTACCAAAGTCGCAGAAGGCACGTATGCTATTGCTGTCTCATTTATTGGTTACGAACCGAAAGAAATCGATAAAATCTCTGTAGAGGATAAAAAAGACGAAGTGAATCTTGGATTTGTCAAATTGGTAGGTGCTCCCAAGATTCTAGACGAAGTTGTTATAGAGGGACAGAAGCAACTTATCGAAGAACGTGTGGACCGCACGATCTACAATGCTGAAATGGATGAAACCACCAAGGGTGGAGATGCCAGTGATGTGCTGCAAAGAGTACCTATGCTTTCCGTTGATCTTGATGGCAATGTATCACTTCGGGGAAGCCAGAACGTTATTGTGCTGATCAACAATAAGCCCTCCACCATTATGGCCAGCAGCGTAGCTGATGCATTGAAGCAGATTCCGGCCGATCAGATAAAAAGTGTTGAAGTGATAACATCACCTTCGGCTAAGTACGATGCGGAAGGTTCCGGTGGAATTATCAATATCGTGACAAAGAAGAATACCCTTCAGGGGGCAACTTTAAATGTCGATGCGAGCGTCGGTATGCGTGGGTCGAACCTTGGCCTTAACGGAAATTATCGTACCAAGAAGATGGGTTTTTCCCTGGGTGGTTTCGGTCGGTCACAATACAACGTCAGCGGAAGTTTTGACAACACCCAATTGACAAATAACGGCAATTCTGAAACGCTCAATATCCAACGCGCAAGCAACCTTAACCAGGGTTTATTCGGCCGATATAAACTCGGCTGGGATTATGATATAGATAAGAAGAATCTGCTGGCAGCCTCTATACAAATTGGCGCACGGAACGGCAAAACCAACCAGGATAATTTTCTAACGGAATCTTATACGGACAATGTATTGACCACCAGTACACTTCGCAATGTGGAAACAAATGACCTGTCAAATAATATTGACATAAATCTTAGCTATACCCACCTATACGATAAGCCTCAACGTGAATTCAGCCTGCTGGCGCTGTACAGCAAGAATAACCGCAACAATGATTTTACCAGTGCAACATTTGAAGAAAATGGGCTGGCGCTTCCCAGCGGCTACAAGAATCTGAATGATAGTTATAACAGAGAGATGACCATCCAGGCAGACTACCAGACACCAATCGGTACGAAGCAAATGTTAGAACTTGGGGGAAAAGATATCGTGCGCACAGCATTCAGTGATTATACCTACTTCGTCGATGAAAATGGAAGTGGAACGTATGTTCCTTCGGTCAATACCAGGCTGACAAACAATTTGAACTACAATCAGAATATCGTGGCAGGGTATCTATCCTATACACTGAGTTTAAATAAAGGGTACAGCATCAAAGCTGGAACACGGTATGAATATACTACGATCCAGGCTTACACGAAGACAGAAGACAACATAAGCATTCCAAGTTACGGGGTAATGGTTCCGAGCGTTAACGTATCTAAGAAATTAAAAACCGGAACGCTGAAAGCAGCCTATAACAGACGCATTCAACGTCCGTCCATTCAGTACCTTAACCCTAATATACAGGCTTCCAACCCGATTGATATATCCTCCGGTAATCCGGAACTTAGCCCTGAGTATACCAACAACTATGAGCTTTCCTACAGCACATATATCAAGGGTACCTCACTGAACTTCTCTTCATTTGTCAGAAATACTACAGGATCTATCCAGCGCGTGCGCACAACTACAGACATTGAAGGTCAGGTGCTCACCACCTATCAGAACATTGGAACCGAAAACGCCTACGGCTTCAGCCTGTTTGCAAATGTGAACGTCGGAAATCTGTCCCTCAACGGTGGCACAGATGCTTATTATCAGGTTCTGGACAACAACATAGATGCGCACAATGAAGGTTGGGTGATGAGTGGACGGGCTTTTGGCAGTTATAAACTTAAGAAAGGATGGGCATTGCAATTGTTTAGTTTCTATCGTGGTAACCGCGTACAGCTTCAGGGCTCACAGGGTGGATTTGGAATGTACAGCCTTGCGATACGGAAAGATCTTAACAAAAAAGGCAGCATCGGATTTGGCGCCGAAAATTTCTTTACGCCCAGCAACTATATTCGCAATTACCTTAGTACGCCAACCATTGACCAGAAAAGTGTGACCGTCATGAACAGGCTTAGCTTTAAGATTACCTTCAGCTATCGCATTGGAAAAATGAGTGTTGACGCAAGGCCCAGGCGCAGGAAAACAATTAACAACGATGACCTGAAAGAAGGTGGAGACAATAGCGGAGGCGGCATGGATGGCGGCGACGGCCAGCAACAACCTCAGCAAGGTCAACAAGCCGGGGGACGTGGCAATACACCAACGCGGACGAGCACACAGCAAGCACCAAAACCATCCACCGAAGCAGCTTCCCTTGCAGATCCCGCAACAACAGTAGAAGCAGCAGGTAAATGGGCATATGCTGTCGAGTCGCCACGCGGTGGTGGCGGAACTATCCTCATCAAAAAAGACGGAGATGTATATTCCGGAACCATTACAAATCAACGTTCTGATACACCGACGCCATTGGCGGATGTGACTGTGAAGGGAAATGAATTGTCCTTCCAATACGAATCCACAGGACGTGAAGGAAATCAAATGATCACGCAGGTGAAAACAATCATCTCCGGTGATACGTTAAGTGGAGACATCAGTGTAGGACAATTTGGGGTATTCCCGATTAAAGCCACACGTGAAAAATAGCGCATTAGCATTTGGTTAGATTGATTTGGGAGGGACATCACTGTCTCTCTCATTTTTTATACCCTTTGCTGATCACAAAGGTCCTCATGATTGGCTAAATAAAAGCTGCCGATTCTGCCAGCTCCCGTATTTTTCTGACACGTGCAGGGTCTACCGTTCTGATGATGAACGTTTCGTCTACAGCATCCCCCATGCTTGCAATATTGGGATTTCTGAAAACCATTTCGCTTTCCTTAAATACCGTTGCCGAGAAATGAATTTCACTTGCGCCCGAGGTGGTTATAATTTCCCTAACGTTCTCTTCATTTACACCCGAGCCGGGCATGATCGCAATTCTTCCATTTGCTTTTTTAATGAGTTCGCCAATAAGCGGCGCGCCCAGCGCCCCAGTAGTTTGTTGACCCGATGTAAGAATTCGATCAAAACCTACTTCGATGCAATCTTCCAATGCCTCAAAAGGATCACGGGTCATGTCAAACGCCCGATGACAGGTGGCCTTTAACGGTTTTACCTGCCGGATGAGTTCCTGGCAACGCTTCTTGTCTATCGTTCCGTCCGGATTCAGAATGCCGAACACCAGGCCATCCACACTGAGTTTTTGGCATTGTGAAATATCACGCTTCATGGCATGAAATTCATAACTGGAATAACAGAAGTCCCCGCCGCGCGGACGAATCATTACAAAAACATCCAAACTCACATTTTGCCTAACCAACTCAATTGTGCCGTAGGATGGTGTTGTTCCCCCGTCCCCAGGGTTGTCACAAAGTTCAATACGGTCGGCACCGCCTTCCTGCGCTTTCAACGCTGATGCGATATTGTAGACAACGATTTCAACTGTCATCAGAAGTTACTTTTTGAATTAAACATTCTGTTTCCCGTGACATCATGAACCGCGTAGGTAAATCCTTTCTGCAGACAGTAAGCACCAAATTCACCGTTCTTGTTTAAGGCCAAAAATCCTACCTGTACTTCCTTTGCTTTGTCCGGATTCTTTTTCACTATGCGCTCAACGGCAAGCCTGCATGCATTTTCCGGTGTATTACCCTGTCGCATCAATTCTACTACCAGATGGCAACCTACAATACGAATAACCTCTTCACCAACGCCCGTTGCCGTTGCCGCACCTACTTCATTGTCCACATACAATCCGGCGCCAATAATAGGTGAATCTCCGACGCGACCGCGCATTTTATACGCCATCCCGCTTGTTGTGCATGCCCCTGATAGATTACCATTTTCATCCAACGCGACAATCCCTATGGTATCATGGTTTTCTATGTTCGCTACAGGTTTATATTGCGCATCTTTTGTCCATTCCTTCCATGCCTTTTCAGATTCCCTGGTTAATAACTTTTCTTTCTTAAATCCATTGGCCAAAGCAAATGCCAATGCCCCTTCACCCACCAGCATTACATGGGGTGTTTTTTCCATGACTTTTCTCGCCACCGAGATAGGATGCACTATTTGCTCCAGGAATGCTACAGATCCGCAATTCCCATGTTCATCCATGATACAGGCATCGAGTGTAACATACCCATCGCGATCCGGCAATCCTCCGAGACCAACAGAAGTTTCTTTCGCATCCCCTTCCGGAATCTTTGCCCCTGCTTCAACCGCATCCAATGCCCTCCCTTGTTTTGACAAAATTTTCCAGGCTTCCACATTTGCATTTAACCCGAAATTCCAGGTGGATATCACAATGGGTTTGTGTACGGACTGCGCCGGGGCGGCATACAAATTCGAAACGGGCAGGATGCCTGCACCCAGGGCCGACAGTTTCAGGAAGTCTCTACGTGTCTTCATACAGTATACAGTTTTACTGATCCTTCAGGATGAGCACAATAATACCGGACAGGAAAATTATATACACATGAAAAAGAAATGCTACTCATCGATAACCCTCCTGGCACCACGATATCTTTTCTGATAATAATCCGCAAAAAGATTTGTTTCCACAACACCCAACGAGCTGGAGGCGTGAATGAATTTTATATTATCCCGCGATCGGACATCGGTTACGAGGCCAACATGGGTAATTTTCCTGCGCTTCCTGCTGGTGGCAAAAAAAACAAGATCCCCGGGAGCAAGATCATGCATCTTTTTAATTTCTTTCCCTGTCTTGCTTTGTGCTTCTGAAGTTCGCGGAAGGTCCACTTCCACCGCACGAAAAGAATTCAACAACAATCCTGAACAATCCATACCCGACCGGGTGGTGCCACCATACTGGTAAGGCGTACCAATAAATGTACGCGCCGTTGAAATGACTTTCTCCACCTTGTCTTCCCGAACACTTGCTTTTCTGGACGAAGCGCAAGACGACAAAAAGAGTGCTGCACCAATAGCCGCCTGCAGGAGAATCTTCTGC
Source organism: Cyclobacteriaceae bacterium (assembly GCA_029858965.1). GTDB lineage: Bacteria > Bacteroidota > Bacteroidia > Cytophagales > Cyclobacteriaceae > Chryseolinea. Next base: position 14,750 of record JAOUDZ010000069.1, on the reverse strand, counting down.
ACGACGCTGAGCTTAAAAAATTGCATACTCCAATAGTTTAAAAAATGATACTACAGAAGGCAAATATAATTCATTCAGCGCATTTAAAGAAGTCGGACGCCGGATGGTCGATTCTTCGCTCATACGTCTAATAACGTTCCCTTGATTAATTTCTTATGCATGGTGGCAACTACCCGCGCTTTGAAATCCATTTTTTAAGAATCGGCTATCATAAGTACCTTTCAGGCACTTAACCAGGCGGTAATATCATTTTTAGTCTCTATTTTGTAGAACGGATTAAGAAACCGGGGCAATATCAACTGCGGTTACTTGCATTGACCATTTTCTCTATGTCAGCACCAAAATCCATTATTGTTGTAGGGAGTACCAACACGGATATGGTGATCAAGACCAATAACTTCCCGCTTCCGGGTGAAACCATTTTGGGTGGGGAATTTTTTATGTTCCCAGGTGGAAAAGGAGCGAATCAGGCAGTTTCAGCTTCCCGCCTCGGTGGCAAAGTAACGTTCATTGCAAAAGTAGGCAACGATGTTTTTGGCAAGCAGGCTCTGCAACAATTCAAGAAGGAAGGTATCTGCACAGATTATATTGTTTCAGATACTAAACATCCGTCCGGAGTCGCCTTAATTACCGTAGATGGGAAAGGTGAAAACACCATTGTTGTGGCGCAGGGATCCAACGGCACGCTTTCGCCAGACGACCTGCGGCAAGCAGAACGCGAATTTGAGTTGGCCGAAATTCTGCTCATGCAATTAGAGATTCCAATGCAAACCGTAATGCATGCCGCGAAGCTTGCGAACCTCCACGGAAAGAAGGTGATTTTAAATCCTGCTCCTGCCACCCCGTTACCACCGGAATTATTCAGGGACATATACATCATCACACCCAATAAATCTGAAACGGAAACATTGACAGGTATTAACATCACCACCATGGAATCGGTAGAAGCAGCTGCGCAAAAAATAAGAGATAAGGGTGTAACGCACGTAGTGATTACGCTTGGCGCAGAAGGCGCCTACATCCTCAACAAAGACGGCGGAAGGCATATTGCCACCCCTCGGGTACAGGCCATTGATTCAACCGCGGCGGGTGATGTGTTTAATGGTGCACTGGCTGTAGCCATTTCCGAAGGTGAGGAATTGAATCAGGCTGTTTTGTTTGCCAACCGGGCGGCAGCATTATCCGTAACCAAAATGGGAGCCCAGGCTTCCGCTCCTTTTAGAATAGAATTACGTAATTAATTACGTAATTAAAAATGTAATTGTTGCACAACGTTTCACCAGGAATCTCAATGGTTCACAAAGGATTTTTTTGTGGAGCTACTTTCAAAGTGGAATACCGGCTTCCTTTGTACCTTGGATTTCAAATTTGAACCGCTAACAGCCTATGTTCATTATCGAAAGTTATCCGGTCGCTGTTTTTTTCTGTCTCATAACCATGCTGTGCTGGGGCTCCTGGGCCAACACGCAAAAACTGGCCGAAAAATCGTGGCGTTTTGAATTGTTCTACTGGGATTATGTGATCGGCATTCTGGTGATGTCTCTCATTATTGCATTTACCCTGGGGAGTATGGGCGAACAGGGCCGAAGATTCACGACGGATCTGATACAAGCCGATAGCAACAGCATCCGTTCAGCGCTTACCGGTGGCGTCATCTTCAATCTTGCGAACATCCTGCTTATCGCTGCCATTTCCATCGCCGGTATGTCGGTTGCATTTCCTGTAGGTATAGGCATTGCGTTAATATGGGGCGTGCTGGATAATTATCTCAGAATTCCCACCGGAAATCCTTCCTTAATCTTTTCCGGTGTTGCACTGATAGCGGTGGGGATCGTCGTAAATGCTATTGCCTATAAAAAGTTGGCCGGTAACGCTCAAAAGGTCTCCTCTAAGGGATTATTGATTTCCGTTCTCGCCGGAATCCTGATGGCTCAGTTTTACGGATTTGTTGTCGATGCTATGGCCACTGATTTTATTGCACCCGCAGTTGGAAAGCTGACGCCTTATACAGCCATCGTACTTTTTTCAGCAGGTATTTTGCTAAGTAATTTCTTGTTTAACACCGTGTTCATGCGCATGCCCGTACAAGGTTCACGCGTCAGTTACGCAGCCTTTTTCAACGGCAGCTTTAAAACCCATCTGACGGGTATGTTGGGTGGAATCATCTGGTGTATTGGCATGTCTTTTAGTATTATTGCCTCCGACAAGGCCGGGCCTGCAATTTCATACGGCCTGGGGCAAGGCGCTGTGTTGGTTGCCGCTATCTGGGGGGTGTTCATCTGGAAGGAATTCAAAACTGCTCCGAAAGGAACCAATACATTATTGTACATAATGTTTGTTTGCTTTATTGTTGGGCTTGGTTTTTTGATATATTCAAAGGCAGTCAATTAAGTAAAGCGGCTAGCCGTAGACTTCTGTCATTAGTATCAAGCGATCATATGAGCGCAGCAGAAAATAGTTTTTGACACGCACAACCATTACAATACACAAAGAAGTTATGAACAAACTAATTGCCTTATCACTTTTTGTCGGATTCCCGGCGCTTTTCAACGCTTGTGCGCCAAAGCAACATGAAGAAAGCACAATGACTGAAGGAATTCCAGTCATCATTGATACTGATGCCAACAATGAGTTGGATGATCAACATGCGATGGCTTATCTGTTTTTTAACCAGGAGGTGTTTGCTGTAAAAGGTGTTACCGTGAATGCAACCCGCAGTGGCGGGAATATTGACAATCAGTATGCAGAAGCGGAACGCGTGATGAAATTATGCGCCGTGGAAACCACGATCCCGCTATTTAAAGGTGCGGACAAAACATTTTCAGAAATAAGACAGAACCTCGGCGATGCTCAGTTCGATGGGCATGACGCTGTTGATTTTATCATTCAACAGGGAGAAAATTTTTCTGCAGCAGGCAAACTCGTCATCGTTGCCTTGGGAAAGCTGACCAATATTGCGCTGGCCCTCCAAAAAGAACCGGCACTCGCGGACAAAATCCGATTGGTCTGGCTGGGTAGCAACTACCCTGAGCCTGGTGAATACAACCAGGATAACGATACAGTAGCCATGAATTATGTGTTGAATTCCAGGCTGGAATTTGAAATAGTAACCGTCCGTTACGGTAAGCCTAGTGGTACAGATGCCGTAAAGTTGACACAGCAGGAAGCAAACCAAAAGATGCCCGGCTTAGGGCCCAGAATAGAATCGCCGGTTGAAGGTAGGCACGGCGGAATGTTCAATACCTTCGGTGATTATTCCGTCAGCTTATTTGAACACATTGAATACCATGGTGATCCACCATCGCGGGCATTGTATGATATGGCGGCTGTGGCAATTGTGAAGAATCCGCATTGGGCTGAGAACAATGTTATTCACGCACCAATACTAATCGGCAATAACTGGGTTGAAAGGCCCAATAACCCGCATATGATCAAAGTCTGGGAAAACTTTAGCCGTACATCCATTCTGAATGATTTTTTCAATTCATTGGGCTTTGGCCTACGTTGACTTAAAACTCAACTGCCCGGTACTGCGGCGGAAACACGTGCAACCATTCAAAATCCGCCAAGAAATCAAAAAGATGTAATACCAGAAAACATTGGCATATGCCTCATGACGATCAACATGAGGGGATCTTGAAAGTGTGCGGATGGTCCATGAATAGTGAGACAATTGTTTCGGGCAATATTTCTTATCATTTGCATTAGCAAAAGGCTTACTCCAGCACCAACGCACCGGCTTCAACATTCGCATCAAGCAGCCTCACTACATCATCGAGCAATACCGTGCCATAATACCATGAACCAGCAGCAAGGGACTCTGCCTTAACGGCTTTGTAAATATCATAGTAGCTGCGTTTACCATCAACAAAGTTTAAGACCTCAGGAGCCATTGTCGGGTGAAGTGTACTTCCGGGAAGAGCAGTTTTGCGTTTCCCAAAGTAAGTATCCAGTACGTTGCTATTCGACGGAATTTTTTTCGAGGCCATTGACTCCTCCGCATTGGGTTTGATGGCAGGCACTTTGGAAACTGCATTTGCACGCTTATAGAATTCCGAGAGCTCATTCACCAACGCTTGCTGCTTTGGTTTCATCTGCCCTACCGCACCAGCGATGGCTGCCTTTGCTGTTGCATCATTTGATGCTATGGAAGTGATGGAATTCAAGGCGCGAACTTCGCGCAGAATCCCCTGCTCTACCACCAGGTTTGCATTTTTCCAACCTTCCGTTTTGTCACTGTTGGTCTGAATCTCTTTCAGCGCCACCTGCAGGTCATTTGCCAGCCGCTTGCTTCCCTGTGCGTATGTTTCCGCAAGTAATAAATTGGTTTGATCTTTTTCTGCCTTCCCCAAGTAATACGTCATGGCAGCAATGATAAATGCATTGCGCTGCAATTGCGTGGCATCGATCTGCCACAGATCATCATCGGAAGAATGTATGTAGTAGTCATCCCAATTAATCAGCGCCACAGCGGGGACACCAATAACACCTTCAACAAAATTCATATTGTCTGACGCGTTGAAGTAGGGAATGAACCGCGCACCAAAACTTTCATGTGTTCCGCGCGTCGCATAGATAGCCCGAGCGTGGGGTCGTGGGTAGCCGCCCATTCGCCCTGCGGTAATAAAGGGATTGTTGGTGTTGACCACAAACGTGCCCACACTTTCAAAAAGTGCATCCAGGTAACTGGTAATTGAATGCGGTGCATAGATTAAATGTTGTATGCGACTACCCACGGATTGCTTTGCCCCTACCATATCCTGGTGCAGGTTAACCAACATTTTTGATGGCTCATTGGGGTTATCCCTGAAATACCGGTACTCTGAATAAATCTCATCCGTCCACCAAAATCGGATATCCCTCAACGGGCGTTGCATCTTTCCCTCATCAATCAGTTTATTCAAAGTTCTTGCAATCTCTAGCAAATTGGCGGAACCACTACCATCATCGTTGGCTGAACCCTGCTCTTCCTGTAAGTGCGCCGTGAGGACGATCTGCTGGTCGTGGTATTTCGAGCCTTTAATCCATCCTTCGACAAAACCGGTGCGCCCCGGCGCCATCCCAATTTCAGTATCCACTTTTGCTTTCAATACTATCTTACCACCCATTGATTTTTTGCCGGTCGCGAAAATGTCCTGCATTGCGTGGGTCTCCAAAACGCTCTTCAGCTTTTCCCCTTTTCTGGGAGAAAGGTTGAATGCAAAGGTACCTTCCTTGCCGGCAGGAGGTGTGACCGGTATCCGGGTCCAGGCCAGTTGATCAGGGAAATCAAGTGCGCTTTTGCTTTCTGATGTCGTATAAGAGACAACACCAACCGCACCCTTTTCCCAAACCGCGTTCGCAACTGCCTGTCCGGGAGATCCGCTGACCAAGACAATCTTTCCTTTCACATCGCTATGCTCGAGATCGGCCTTGGATCCTGTGCCACCCCAGACTAGTTCCGCAGTAACATCCGCATCATGGCTCCCGTCAGCGAGGTAGAGTGCATGATCGCCAATGTCGGCTAGCTTAATGGATATTGGTTCAGTCATCCACAATTCAGCAGCGATTGCCGTGTAGTTGGGCCCCTCGAGCGGCTGTTCAACAAAGTGAACGTCCTCGAGCCCTGCTTTTCTTGCCTGGTCAACGACAAAGTCGGCAGCCTTAAAATATCCATCCATCCCGGAATCGCGGTGCCATTGGGTAAGGACACGGATTTGCTCGAATGCCCGATCGCCGGAAAGTTCATTGATCAGCATCCTGATCTCAACATCGTTAAGGAACGGGGTTTCCTGTGCAAGTCCGGTAGACACGATTGCACTCAAAAAAATTGTCTGTATTACTGTTTTCATTGGGCCAAATAATTTCGCATTTAAGGTATTCAATAATTTTAGAATCTCATCGAATTAATCACATGCAATTAAGCGACAGATCTCTTAGGGAGCAGGAGAAGGTAAAGTTAGCGGCCAGGCGACAATTCCACAAAAGCACAATGAAGGAGCTAAAAACTTATTGAATACAATATTTCGGTGCATGGCAACGGTATGGTATAAATAAGAAAGATAGATTGAATACTAATTCAAAATTAAAAAGACTGACTGTCGTTATCGTACAAATCCTTTGGAATCGGCATTTGTTTTTAAGGGATCCTTTACGAAGGTAGGTTGACTTCTGCATCACCTGCCATTGCACGGAAATGGTCACCTGACAGGCTCCCCATAGGGTTTCTCAAAATTTTCTTTTACATTGAAAAATCCTTAACTGACCCATTCCTTTGACCAACCAATCATTCAATATTACCCTGCTGGCCTGTACAACGTTGCTGGCGCTGTCAGCGCTTACTGTTTGGTGCCAGAACACAAAAGGAGTCGATGGTCAAACTTTGTACGCCCAACACTGTAGCCGTTGCCACGGTATGAAAGGAGGTGGTGGGGAAGGGCCTGCGTTAAACAGATATTACCTCCCAAGGGCCAGCAATGACACTGCATTTGCGAATATTATAATGAATGGAATTGCGGGAACGAGCATGCCTGCTACCTGGGCACTGAGCGACAAACAGATTGCACAATTAATTCACTTCGTCAGGGGACTGAGTGAAAATGAAGAGGAAGAAATAACAGGAGATCCGGTAAATGGACTGGTACTCATGGAGAAATCCGGCTGCTTTTCCTGCCACGTGATTGGAGCAAAAGGTGTAAGCATCGGCCCCGATCTTGCCTCAATTGGTTTGCGCAGGGGAAGTGCCTACCTGAGAGAAGCAATCAACAACCCCGGCAAACAGAAAATCCTGGACGAAAATGGTTTCATTTCGTATCTCGTTGTCGATGCAACTTTGCAAAGCGGAAAAACAATCACCGGAGTTCGGATAAATGAAGATACCTTCACCCTTCAAATGAAAGATGCGGAGAATCATTTCTATTCCTTTCGCAAAAGTGAGGTGCGGGATATTCTGCGCAGGAAAGAAGCAAGTCTGATGCCTTCCTTTTCAGATATACTGTCAGCAGAAGAAACAGAAGATATTATTGCATATCTCATGAACCTAAAATAGATATGAAGTATACCATGATCCTTTCATTGGTTTTAATTTTCGCGTGTAGCTCACCTGTTCCAACAGAATCACCCGCTGTTTTTGAAACGGGCAAGGTTCCCTATGAAAGAATCGTTGAGGCTAATCAAGATTCATTGAACTGGCTTACGTATTCGGGGAATTACCAATCGCACCGATACGCTCCGTTTGCAGCTATTAACAGGCAAAATGTTTCAACCTTGAAAGTAGCGTGGGTGTATCAAACCAGCCCGGGCTTGTTAGAAGTGACGCCTATCGTGGTAGATGGCCTAATGTACATTACAGAACCTCCAAGCACAGTTACTGCCCTGGATGTGGGTACAGGTCGGAAGGTATGGACATGGTCACCGGAAATGCCATCAAACGTAAAAACGCTTGGATTTCCCCCGGCCAACAGGGGGGTTGCCATATTGAATCAAACTGTATATGTGGGTACGCTGGATGCGCAGCTTTTCGCATTGGATGCAAAGTCCGGAGCAGTACGGTGGAGCACCAGGGTTGCCGATAACCGCACGGGACATGCAATCACAACGGCACCAATAGTTGTAAAAGATAAAGTTATCATTGGTATCAGCGGAGGCGAAGCCGGTATACGCGGTTTTCTGGATGCCTATGACAGTGAGACCGGTGAACAGGCCTGGCGGTTTTGGACCATTCCGGGTGAAGGCGAGCCTGGCGTTGGTACGTGGGAAGGTGATAGCTGGAAAACCGGTGCAGGAGCCACCTGGGTTCCAGGATCATACGATCCGGAATTGGATCTTCTCTATTGGGGCGTGGGTAATCCGGGCCCGGACTGGAATGGCGACTACCGCAAGGGTGATAATTTATATACGTGCAGTGTGGTAGCATTGAGTCCGTCTACAGGCAAGATGAAATGGTACTTTCAATTTACACCCCACGACCTGCACGATTGGGATGCCAATCAAACTTCAATCCTGATTGATGGAAAATTTGAAGGAGAAAAGCGAAAAATGCTGGTGACGGCAAACCGAAATGCTTTCTATTATTTGTTGGATAGGGAGACCGGTGAATATCTGCGGGCCGTTCCCTATGCTAAACAAACCTGGGCGAAAGGAATTGACAAGAATGGCCGCCCCGAAGTATTGCCGGATACTGAGCCAACAGAAGAAGGTACTTTGGTTTTTCCCAGCCTGCAGGGAGCTACGAACTGGTTTAGTCCTTCCTATAGCCGCCAAACCGAATACTTCTATGTCGCTACCCGGGAAATGGGATCCTATTACTTCAAAAGCAAAGTGGAATATGAACCAGGAGAGTTCTTTTTAGGCGGCGGAGAACAGGCACTTCAGGGAGATGAAGCGAAGGGCCACATCAAAGCGCTAGAGGCGACAACAGGCGAAATCAAATGGTCGTTTGATCTGCACTCCCCTCCCTGGGCAGGTGTTATGTCCACAGCCGGAGGCCTGGTTTTTGCAGGCACCAATGAAGGCAATTTTATTGCGCTGGATGCATTTACCGGTGAAGCCCTATGGGATTTTCAAACCGGTGGGGCTATACGTGCTAATCCGATTTCCTATGGCATTGGTAACAGGCAATATATCGCCATCGCAGCAGGCAACGCGATTTATGTTTTTACAACAGAAAATTAGCAAGTAAGAAAATCTGCGTGCTCCGCACTATATCCCGCTGCAGGCCACCGCGCATAAGTACTATTGCATGAAGCATATTCTGAATTTTTTTAATACTTAAGACGAAGCTTCTGACACTAGCCCATTGCCAATTAATTAATCAATCCATCACCAGTTTGTAAGTAGGATCTTCAAGCACATTAACATCAATTATCTCTTCGGCATTCTTAAGCAATGTTCTACAATCCGGACTCAAATGCTTCAGCTGCACTTTCTTGCCTACCTTCTGATAGCGTTCTGTTAGCTTGCTCAAGGCTTCGATCGCTGACATATCGACTACCCGACTCTCCGCAAAATCAATAATCACTTCCTCAGGATCGTTCATCACGTCAAACTTTTCATTGAACACGGTAACGGATCCAAAAAACAAGGGCCCATATATTTCATAGTGCTTCACACCATTCGCATCCATATATTTCCTAGCCCTGATCCGTTTCGCATTATCCCACGCAAACACCAATGCAGCTATTATCACCCCAACCATCACTGCCAAGGCAAGGTTGTGCAAAATAGCGGTAACAACAGTAACAACGACCATGACAAAAATATCTGACTTCGGCATCTTCGTGAAGGTCCTTAAACTGGCCCACTCGAAAGTGCCTATGGCTACCATAATCATTAGCCCCGTCAGTGCAGCCATCGGCAGTTGTTCAACCAGAGGTGCTCCATACATAATAAACACCAGCAACATAACCGATGCCACAATTCCGGAGAGTCTTGCCCTTGCCCCTGCTGATATGTTGATCAGGCTTTGACCGATCATGGCACACCCCCCCATACCCGAAAAAATTCCAGAGAGTATATTGGCAGTCCCCTGCGCCACAGCTTCCTTGTTTCCCCTGCCTCTTGATGACGTTATTTCATCAATGATATTCAAGGTGAGCAAACTTTCAATCAACCCTACACCAGCCATGATTGCTGCATAGGGTAAAATGAGTAGTAATGTTTGAAGCGTCAGTGGAACGTCCGGCAGATGAAACGGCGGAAATCCCCCCTGGATGGATGCAATATCACCAACCGTTTTTGTGTCGATATGAAAGCCGATTACTAAACCAGATACAACGAGAATGGCTACTAACGACGCGGGTATTGCTTTGGTAAGTTTAGGCAAGCCCCAAATAATAAACATGGTAACCAATACAAAACCCAGCAGCACATATAGCGCCGTACCCTGCAGCCAATTGCCTGATTCATCCTTAAATTGATCCAACTGCGACATAAAAATAATGATCGCAAGACCGTTCACAAAACCAAAGATTACAGGATGCGGAACCAGCCTCATAAATTTCCCAAGCCTTAAAATACCTGCAACAATCTGAATAATACCAGCCAATACCACCGTTGCAAAAATGTATTCAGCGCCATGCGACAGGGCCAAAGAAGCAATGACAACAGCGACTGCCCCCGTAGCGCCGGAAATCATACCCGGACGACCGCCCAGCACAGCAGTAACTAAACCCATTACAAAAGCGGCGTAAAGTCCGGTTAGCGGCGAGAGACCGGCAATCAGCGCAAAGGCTACAGCCTCCGGAATTAACGCAATGGCTACTGTGACGCCAGAAAGGACCTCGATTTTATAATCGACTTTTTGAGACAGATCAAACAAATTGAAATACTTTTTCATGGAATAAGGGATTTTCAGCAACTAATAATGACTATCGACCAACAGCGCGGATTTTCTTTTCAGACAGCTTAGATATCAAAAACTGCGTTTTTTTTAAGGCCGCAAAAATAACCATTAATTCCTGTCAGAATCACCTTCGTGCAAGAGTTTACTCAAATATCGGAATATGGATTCATTGGCTTTACTCTTAGAGCCTACCCATACTGCAGCTTGAGACTAATATCACGCGTTTGCAATGTGGTTTTTGCTTGCCTCGAAGCCGAATAATAGCTATCATTGATTTAATGTCGGTTGTGTACGTCAGGCCCGATAATCGATATGCGGTTCCAATCAACAAAACCTAAACCAGACCAAACCATTACTTTATGAGCCTTCAAATAATCGGCGCCGGGTTCGGAAGAACCGGCACACTCTCTACTTTCACAGCGTTGAACACATTGGGTTTTCCCTGTTATCACATGAAGGAAGTTATCTTGAACAAAGAGAATAAAGACCATCTTGATTTCTGGAATCGTGTTGCCAATGCACCGGAGGGAGCACAACACAACTGGGAAGAAGTGTTCAAAAACTACACCGCTACGGTGGATAATCCGGGTTGCTGTGTATGGAAAGAATTGATGCTAGCGTATCCAGAAGCGAAAGTGTTGCTTACCCTTCATCCACGCGGGCCGGAAGCCTGGTATGAAAGCACGATCAACACCATTTATTTTACGGAGACTAGATGGCAATTTAAATTGCTCGAGATATTCGTACCAATGATGCGCAAATTTGGTAATATGTCTTACAAGTTGATATGGCAGCGTTCGCATAAAGGAACCATGGAAGACCAAAAAGCTGCAATCGCCAGGTATGCGGAGCATATTGAAGAAGTAAAGACAGCAGTACCGCCTGAAAGGCTACTGATCTTTACGGTCAATGAGGGATGGGAACCATTGTGCAAATTCCTTGGCGTTGAAATCCCGGCAGCAGATTTTCCGAACGTAAATGATCGCGCTGAAGTAAATAAAACCCTGGCATCGTTTACCAAGGGCGCGTATACCATCCTTGCGATTGGCGCGCTGATTTTGACCGCGGTATTGTTTGTCGTCTTCAGGTTCTTTGGTTGAAATGCGCTGCAATCGACCATGCGTACGCAACAAGTCCACTTTTCTTACGCTGCATACAGACTAGTGAAACGTGAGACTGATGAAGAAGTTGGACCACAGCCATATACCCCGAAAACAGATTCTGAAGGTTTTTGATTTGCTGTCTGCCGCTGTCGACTTGCTTTGGTTTCATGCTGACAGCAGTTACATGTGGACAAATATTCATATTTACCATCCCATCGCTGGCAATTGGCGAGGCTGATATTAGATCCAGAATACTATGCGGCTGCAATCTTCTTGATCATCCCGCGAAAGATGAAGCCATGAAACGGCAACACTGCATACCAGTACAATCTGCCCAACAGCCCCAGGGGCCTAAACGTCGCCGTCTGGTGCAACCGGTTCTCATCGTCAACCTTAAATTCAAGCCAGGCTTCTCCCGGAAGTCGCATTTCCGCATAAAGCAATAGTCTCTTTTCCTCCCTACTGGCAAACAGTACCCTCCAGAAATCAAGGACCTCACCCGCTCCAATCGCTGTCGGATTTTTTCTGCCCCGTCGCAAGCCCACGCCGCCCACCATCTTATCGAGAAATCCCCTTACTTCCCATAACCAGTTGGCATAATACCATCCGGTTTCTCCGCCGATGGCCCAAATTTTGCCCAAGCATGTTTCCGGATTGGATACCTTCACCATCTGCTTATCCTGAAAACATCCGTGGACAGGAACCTCCACCAAGTGAGATAGACCCTGGTTGAGCACATCGCTGGTGAGGGCATCCTTCCAGCTGGAAACAACTTGTTGCTGCTCAATCTTGTCGAAGGCCATCGCTATGGCTTCCTCATAACGCAACAGTGACACGCCGAGCATTTCGTGAATGCGGTTGTCTTTGCATGTCACGTCGACTTTCATGCTGTTGACCAAATGCTTTGCCAGTGTATACGAAGTTGCCGTTACAAAGTACAGCCAATACGATGACAGCCTAGGCGTCATTACAGGTACGATAAAAATGCTTCGTCTCAATCCGCGCACGGCCGCAAATTTCAGGAGCATCTGTTTGTACGTGATTACATCCGGTCCACCAATATCAAAACTCTGACCAAACGTTTCTTCTTGGAGCAATACGCCGTGCAGGTAATCGATGACATTTCGCACAGCGATGGGCTGCGACCTGGTCTCTAGCCATCGCGGCGCAATCATAACGGGTAACTTTTCTACCAGATCACGGATGATCTCAAAAGATGCACTGCCGGATCCAACAATAATTCCGGCTTTCAAGGTCGTCAACTTGAAAGTGGCTGATGACAAAATATCTTCAACAGCCTTGCGCGACGCAAGGTGTTTCGATAGTCGCTGCTCATTGACGATGCCGCTGAGATAAATAACTTGTCTCGCGTTGGTGGCTTCAATGCGTTGCTTAAAGTTTACGGCGGATCGTTGTTCCAGCTCACTAAAGTTGCCATGTTCTGTCGCCATGGAGTGCACAAGGTAATAGGCCGCGGCGATGTCTTCGGGGATACGCAGGAGGGATTCCTCATCCAGGAAATCCAATTCAATTACGGAAATATTTTCTGAAGCATATTTCTGAACACTAAACCGCTGGCGGTCGCGGACGCAGCAGACAACAGAATGGCCAGCCTGCAACAGCACAGGAAGTAATCGTTGGGCAATGTAGCCGGTAGCACCGGTGAGTAGAATCTTCATTTTCCTAATGCTTTACCGTAGAAAGCCCACCATCAGCATGCAAGATCTGTCCTGTTATCCAGCTTGATTTCTCAGACAACAGGAATGCTGCAAGGTTGGCAATATCCTCAGGTATTCCTATTCGTTTCAGCGGGTGACGCTGTGCGTTAATTTCAATTTTCTCGGGAGACTTCAATAAAGACTTGGTCAGGGGCGTATGGGTGACAGAAGGCGCAATACCATTTACCCTGATTTTTGGTGCGAACTCCGCTGCCAATGCCTTGACCAGCCCCTCTATGGCACCTTTTGAACTGGATACGAGTGAATGAAAGTTGAACCCCATCTGGACGGCAATGGTGGAGAACAGCAAGACGGAACTTTGCTCAGAATTCTTTAGGCGTGGTAAACAGGCCTGTATAACCTTAATAGCCCCCACGACCTGCAAATTGTAGTCTGTCATGAAGTCAACTGGCTTGATACGGGCAAAAGGTTTGAGTACTACATTTCCAGGACAGTAGACCAAGCCATCGAGCACATCGGGTAGATAATCGAAGGCTAAGGTCTCATCCAACACTTGCAGTGGATGAAATACCTTGATGCCGGCTATAGTAACTTCATTGGATTTTAGAAATGTACCATATACATCCACCCCAGACGACACGAGTTGTTTGGCCAAAGCGTTGCCAATTCCCGATGAAGCTCCAATGATTAAAACGTTTTTCATTCAGTACTAACACCAAACAACCGACTTTGTTACCTCATCAAGCTAACTCCGGATAATTCAGCCAAGGGCAGTGCTTTCTGATCTCCGAGAAAGCTCAAGTTATGACAGCGGACTTCATGTTGATTGTACAACGGCCACGTTGTGCTTGTGTGTATAGCGTTGTCACAGGGGAAAGGCAGTTGTGGTAGCGTTAAACCCAACTATAAACACTACATTGCTGCACCTATTACTTAAACCAAAACAACGTAAGGACTATGAAAACATTTATTTCAGTAATCATTATGGGGATGCTGGCGTTAGCCTGTGAGAAACCCCAGGAAGAATCACCTTTTCACGATGGCATTGAGTGGCAAGGCGAAAATGAAACTGCCAATTATCTAGCCATGCAGGGCCTCAGGCACCTGATCAACGTAGAACGCGAAAAGGCTTATGTTCTCTTTGAAGAAGCCGTTAAAGTAGATTCAAGTTTGTTTGCCTGCCATACCGCCCTGGCCATGCTCAGCAGGGGAGAAAAAAGGGACTATCACAAGATGATGGCACAAAAATTTGCAGAAGGTAAAAATGAAGCCTCAAAACTCTATGTGTCGCTGCTCGATATTGCGAATGACTCTACCGGGAATGAAGAACGCGCTGAAGTATGGGCTAAAATGCATGCGCTCTCCAATGGACCGTTCATTCATTTAAGATATGCTTCTTCCAGAAATGATATAGCTGAAACAATTCAGGAACTTGACAAATTGGACTCGTTCATGAGCAGCACTGGCGGAAACACCGCTGCAATTCATAACCTCAAAGGATACATGTTGAAGTCACAGGGTGATCTTGCGGGGGGAACTGCGGAAATAGAAAAATACGTTGAACTATATCCGGATGGATACAATCCTTTGGACTCCAGGGCTGAATTCTATCTGTTTGCAGGAGACACCCTAAAGGCAATTGAATAC
>JAOUDZ010000172.1 GCA_029858965.1 Cyclobacteriaceae bacterium | reverse complement strand
CATGTGGCTCTACCGATAAATCATGAACCAGCTCATACCATCGAATAATATTTTGTTCGCTGTCACCCGATGCTGTGGGCAGGAAACAAATCCGGGGACGCTCCTTGCCGGTAAGTTTTATGATTTCTTTAATAAAGAATTTGTTTTGCCCGCCACCATATGGGAAGATGTATTGATCCTGGGAAAACGAAGTGCTTGCGATTGAAGTAATCATGTAGAGAAGAACTATGGCTTTTTTCATTGCGGTAAATTAGCGACTAAAGGTTAGACAAAAAAGTATTTTGAACCGTTTGCCATTAAGAAGGTGAAAAGACCGGACTAGTTCGAATCCAAGATTAACCGTTCTTAACAAAATTTACTTTCGGGCACCGTGAAAGTTGACATAGTTGAAGCGACCAAGTATCTTCAATGCCAGGCATGACAGAATTGGTCATGATCCTTTGGTTAGATTTGCTGGTTGAAAATGCAGAATTGAAAAATGTTTAAGTGTATGGTCATACAAAAAAGTATTCTCAGTATTTTTTTAAGCCTAATGATTATCGCTGTTGCGGCACAGCAATTAACGCTGCAAGAGCGATTAGGGTATTCCCGCGAAACAAAATTAGTCATATTGCATGCTGATGATATTGGACTGGCCCACGCACAGAATATGGCCACCATTTATGCCATGGAGAATGGAAGTGTGAATTCTGGAAGCATTATGGTGCCGAGCCCCTGGTTTTTTGAAATTGCATCATATGCCAAAGCTCACCCGGCGGCGGACTTTGGCTTGCATCTCACACTCACCAGCGAATGGTCATTGTACAAGTGGGGACCTGTTTCAGCACGTCGTGAAGTTCCGGGGTTGGTGACAGACATGGGTTATTTTCATAATAACAATGCCGCCGTAGTGAAGAATGCCAGCCCTCAGGAAGTAGAGATAGAGCTCCGGAGCCAGATTGAACGTGCGCTGAAATTTGGTATTGACGTCACACATCTTGATACACATATGTTTTGTGGTGTCGTCGATCCGGGATTTCTTTCGGCGGTTGTTAAATTAGGACATGAATACAAGGTGCCGGTCTTGTTGAACCATGAATCGATGAAAAAGTGGCTGGATATTGACTTGAAGAATTCTGTTGCCAAAAACGAATTGATGGTCGATAACCTGTATATGGCTTTCCCGGAAGATTATGCGAAAGGCATGGAAAACTTTTATACCGGCGTATTGAAGTCGGTGAAGCCTGGATTAAGCTGCATCCTCATGCACACCGCCTACGACGGGCAAGAATTGCGCGGTGTAACCGGTGATAATATCGGCTATGGCGCAGCCTGGAGGCAAGATGACTTTAACTTTTTTACTAGTTCAGCTTGCAAGAAGCTAATTGCAGAGGAGAAAATCACGCTCATTACATGGCGAGAGATAAGAGATAAGCTTTTACGCTAACGAACCATTTTTCAGCTTGGCTGATTTCGAAAGTGCACTGTTGGACCGCAGTGAGATTGCCTGTACCGATCTACAGGATCTGTTGGTTTTAGGGGGTAGCAAACATTCCGGTTGTTTCCAGTTGCAGTAGAGATTTCTTAACGATTTCAGAAAGTCCATCAATTTCGGTTAGATCCGATCCCCACAAGGATGTATTTTCCAATACCTGATGCAGAACCATTTCCGGATCATCAGCGCTCCAGGCTTCCTTAAAAAAGGTAATCACTTCCGGAGTGTCGTTTACCGGAAGTGTTTCACCCTTCCATTCCCCTTTATAAAATAAAATAAGTGCGGCAAATGAATACAACAGACGTTTTGGCAGTTTTCCTGTCCGTTTTTTATATTCTAAAATGGTGGGTAGGACGCGTACCTTAAATTTTGAAACCGAGTTCAGTGCAATACTTTTTAGTTCGTGCCTGATAAATGGATTTTGAAATCTTTCCAGCGTGGCGTCAGCAAATTTCTTGAGTTCATCTGCCGGCAAATCTAAGGTTGGAATTATTTCTTTGAAGATGGCTTTTCGAATAAATTCTCCAACGTACGCATCGTCCACAGATTCTCTAACAGTTCTGAGCCCGCGCAGATAGGCAACTGGAACAAGGGCGGTATGCGCGCCATTTAAGATACTGACTTTTTGTGCTCTGTATGGTGTCAAATCGTCTACATATTTTACTGACAGCCCAGCCTTTTCAGCAGGAAAAAGTAGCTGAACATATTTGGGGGCTTCAATAACCCACATATAAAACGGTTCAGCAGAGACCGCAACCTTATCCTCATAACCCGTCGCCTGCTGAATCTCCTGAATCGTTTCTTTGGGAAATCCTGGGACAATACGATCAACAAGGGAGTTGCAGAAGCTATTGCATGCTGAAAGCCATAGGACAAAAGCGTCGGGTAACTTCCACAGGTTGCAGTATTGTAAAATAATGCTTTTCAAAGCATCGCCATTTTTTTCAATGAGTTCGCAGGGCATGAGCACTAGTCCTTTGCCCGGATTGCCCTTAAAAAATTTGAAGCGGTGGTACAACAGTATTGCCACTTTTGCCGGAAAGCTTTCGGGCAGGGCATTTGGATCATGATCGTTTGGATTGAATGCTATACCTGCTTCTGTAGTGTTGGAAATAATGAATTGGAGATCAGGGTTTTCAGCAGCGCGAAGAAACTGATCATATGCAGTGTAAGGATTAATGGCGCCTGCTACACATGTTATTAGTCGAGTAATCGAAATTTCTTCTCCATGCTGTAGACCTTTCAGGATGACGTGGTATAATCCGTCCTGCTCATCTTTTACAGATATCCTGTTTTTTCTGAGCGGCCTGACGAGTAGAACGTCCCCGTTAAAATCGGTTTTTTCGTTCAGGATATCGATTACCCAATCTGCAAAACCGCGAAGAAAATTTCCGTCACCAAACTGAAGCACTTTTACTGGACGAAGTTTCGTATATCCGGTGTTGGCTCGGTTTAGTTTCTTAAGCATGGTGGAAATTGGATTGAGATGAAAACATTATTTCAATTCTGCAGGACTCACGACATCCATATCACTATAGTCCAGATTTTCGCCGGCCATGCCCCAGATAAAAGAATAATTACTGGTACCGGCACCACTGTGGATAGACCAGGGTGGAGAAATTGCTGCCTGGTTATTGCGTACAAACAAGTGCCGTGTCTCTTGCGGCTCGCCCATAAAGTGGCACACCACCTGGTTATCCGGAACCTCAAAATAAAAGTATACTTCCATTCGCCGATCGTGGACATGCGGTGGCATGGTGTTCCATACGCTTCCTTGCTTTAGTTCAGTAAGCCCCATTTGCAGCTGGCATGTTTCCAATACGCTGTTCACTAACAGCTTGTGGATTGTCCTGTGATTCGAAGTTTCTAACGAGCCTAGCTCAACTATTTCTGCATCCCGCAGCGTGACTAATTTTGTGGGATATGCTGCGTGCGCGGGTGTGGAATTAAAGTAATAAAGCGGAGAATCGCCTGGTTTGAAGACGACCTCCCTTGCACCGCGTCCTATATAAAGCGCTTCTTTGTAGTTTAGCGTAAAGTCTTTACCTTCAACAGATACGACGCCCTTCCCACCCACATTGATAATACCGATTTCTCTTCGTTGCAGAAAGAAGTCTGCTTTGAGGGGCTCAAAGGGTAGCAATGGTACCGGTTTTGTAACGGGCTTAACACCGCCGACAATGAATCGGTCATAATGTGTATAGCATACGCTAACCATGTCATCAAGAAAAATATCGGGGATGATAAAGGCTTCCCTGAGTTGGCTTGTTTGAAGCGCCTTAAATCCATTCGGATGAATTGCGTATCTTATTTCATGTATCATGTGCAATTGTGTAATCGTAGCCCAATATATTGCAAAATGGTAATATAAGGTGATTCAAATCTGGTTTATTCCGCGATCGGAATAATGCGATGCATGCGGAGATAAGCCTTGCGACAGCTATGGATCCACGATGCAGTGCGTGACTTCGGCAAAATTGGAATTGCCAGTTGGTTTTTCAGGAAGTCAATACTAAGTAAGATGAACTATTTCATTTGGTGTCGGAGCCGGTCAATTCATTATCGGAAAGACCCACCGCATAAAGCTAACTGACGAGATATTTGCGCTTCAAATTCATCAGGAGGGGTTTTGAATTCCTTTTGCTATTATAGTAGCATATTTCTGAAATTTATTTTTCAGGTAGTAGGCCAGGCATTATTCAAATCCGCAGGCCGGCATTGAAATAACATGAATAAAAATAGTATGAAGAAGATACATAACAAAATCCCAAATCGATGGCTGTCTTAAGAGAGAATGATGCGAAACCCACGAAAGTAAAAGAAGGCGTTCAACGTAAGTTGCTTCACGGCGAAAACCTGATGATGGTTGTAATCGACTTTGATAATGGCCCCTGGGATGAGCCTGACATTCCCCACCATCACGTACATGAGCAGACTACGTACGTCGCTGAAGGTGAAATCATTTTTTTTTGCGAAGGCGAACCCGATGAAATGTTGAAAAAGGGGGATCTGTTTTTTGTACCTTCAGGAAAAGAGCATACTATACGGCTCCTTACCCGGCGGGTACGGCTGATTGATAGTTTTAACCCAATCCGCAAGGACTTTTTATAGATTTTGGCATCGGGATTATAAAGAAACGCCGCGTTTCCAGGGAATAAAGTCGTCTTGATTGAGCTTGACCGCTTTCGGCGTAATTGTGCCGCTGGCAACATCAATAATGAAGTTCAGAATTTCTTCCCCCACTTGTTCTATGGTTTTTTCTCCCGCAATGATTGGTCCACAGTCGATGTCGATGATGTCGGGCATTTTTTGTGCAAGTTTTGAATTGGAGGCGAGTTTTATAACGGGCACGATAGGATTTCCTGTCGGGGTCCCCAGCCCTGTGCTGAACAGCATGATGTTGGCCCCGGATCCGGCCATAGCACTCGTGCTTTCTACATCATTCCCCGGTGTGCACAATAACGTCAGGCCTGGACGACGGATATACGCTGTATAATCCAGTACATCCATTACCGGAGAAGTTCCGCCTTTTTTTGCTGCCCCGGCAGATTTCATGGCATCCGTAATTAATCCATCCTTGATGTTACCGGGTGAAGGGTTCATATCAAACCCTGAACCCACTGCTTCTGCGGCCCCGGCATATGCCCGCATTAGTTGCGCAAAGCGATCGGCAGTAGCTGGATCAACACAGCGATTCAGAAGTTCCTGCTCAACACCACAGAGCTCAGGAAACTCTGAGAGAATGGATGAACCGCCTAGCTTGGCAATAAGATCAGAAGCATGTCCTATTGCCGGATTCGCGGAAATGCCTGAAAAGCCATCGGAGCCACCGCATTCCAATCCTACAACCAGTTTACTTAATGGCGCCGGTTTTCGTTCTTCTTTGTTGGCTTCTACAAGGGCCAAAAAAGTCTGTCTGATGGCGTTTGCTAACAATTCCTGTTCAGTACCCTCTGTCTGCTGCTCCAGAATGATGAGCGGTTTTGAAAAGGCCGGATTAATTTCGTTTAGTTTCCGGGAAAGAATATCAACCTGGGCATTCTGGCAACCCAGGCTCAAAACGGTCGCACCCGCCACGTTCGGATTATTAATGTACCCCGCGAGAAGGCCACAGAGGGCCTCCGCATCCTGGCGCGTGCCGCCGCAACCTCCTTCGTGTGTGAGCAACTTAATACCATCAATATTTTTGAAAATTCTTGACGTCGTGGTATCACTTTCATTACCCAGGGGAGCAGACTTGATTGCATCGGTTTTTCCTTCGCGGTAGAGTTGTACCAGCTGATGGACATAGTTTTTGTACGCATCGTGTTTTGCAAAGCCAAGTTCTTCTTCAAAGGCATGGCGTATAACGTTCACGTTACGATTTTCACAGAAGACCATGGGAATGATTACCCAATAATTTGCTGTTCCTACCTGACCGTCCCGACGGTGGTACCCCAGGAAGGTTTTGTCCCGCCAGGGACCTGCATCAGGCCCTGTCCACTGAGTTGTTTTTGTCTTTCCAGCGAAG
>JAOUDZ010000068.1 GCA_029858965.1 Cyclobacteriaceae bacterium | reverse complement strand
ATTACGTTGGGAGCACACAACCTTAAAATACTGCGACTGGTGCGCGTCATCTGGTCTGCAGTAAATTTGATAACAACTTAATGCACAAATATGTCCGTACTGAACCAAATGAAATTGCTTATTAGCCTTGCCCAAATCGACGGTACGGTGGCTGCCCGCGAAAGAAACTACATCATAAACATTGGTCGTGCCAACAATATTTACCCGGATCAGCTTATGCCGCTGATTGACAAGCGCCATACCCTTATCGTCCCTCAGGATCTAACTGATGACCTGAAATTCGATTACCTTTTTAGTCTTGTACAACTAATGAAGATTGATGAACGGATGTACAAAGAGGAGATGATGTTCTGTTCAACAATTGCGGAGAACCTGGGATACAGGCGCCAAGTTATGTTTGAGTTGCTGTTGAATGTTGAGTCCACCCCCATGGGAGAAGAAGAGATGAACAGGCTAAAAGGGCTTGTTCAAGGGTATCTCAAACCCTAGTCATATGCCTTGGAAGCACATCGTAGATCAGGCTAAGGTGCAAGGCAATTATCATGCTTTGACGACTGCCAAGGCGTATTGCGGGCAACGGGGTTCCCGATTACAGGTCAATCAATAGTTGAACAAATCGATTAGGGAAGACCCTAAGGGCCGCAATTTACGTTGTCGGCAAGGTGATTATTTAATTGCGCCAGCCATTCTTAATACTGAATAATCCTTTCAGAATTCATACTTTTGCAGTCTTAAAATCGGGCCTGGCTGTTTGGAGTCGTAGCCGGGCTGGCTTGAAGAATCGACCCCATACGATCTGATTTAGGGAGGAGCATGGAACACATCCGCAATTTTTGCATCATAGCGCACATTGACCACGGGAAAAGCACCTTGGCAGATAGATTATTGGAATTCACAGGCACCCTCAGCAATCGCCAGATGGAAGCGCAGGTGTTGGATAATATGGATCTGGAGAAGGAAAAAGGCATCACTATAAAATCGCACGCCATCCAGATGAACTATAAACTCGAGGGAGTCGATTATGTACTAAACCTGATTGATACCCCGGGCCATGTGGACTTTTCCTATGAAGTTTCGCGTTCCATCGCCGCGTGCGAAGGGGCGCTGCTCATTGTTGACGCGAGCCAGGGCATCGAAGCGCAAACCATATCGAATTTATACCTTGCCATAGAGCACAATCTCGAGATCATTCCGGTACTGAATAAAATCGATCTTCCCCATGCCATGCCAGAAGATGTGACTGACGAAATTGTAGAGTTGGTGGGGTGCAGGCGTGAGGATGTTATTCGCGCCAGCGCAAAAGAAGGCATAGGTATTGAAGAAATTTTAAAGGCTGTGGTGCATCGCATCAAGCCGCCTTCAGGAGATCCCAAAGCGCCTCTTCAGGCTATGATCTTCGATTCTGTTTTTAACTCTTTTCGCGGCATAGAAATCTACTTTCGGGTCTTTAACGGAACGATCCGAAAAGGAGAAAAAATTAAGTTTCTGGGCACCAATAAGGAATATGGTGTGGATGAGATCGGTGTTCTTAAACTTGACAAACAACCAAGAAATGAAATCAGTGCCGGTAATGTAGGCTATCTTATTTCAGGCATTAAGGTTGCCAGAGAAGTTCATGTTGGGGATACCATAACCAATGCGATTAATCCTGGAGAATTATTGAAAGGATATGAGCAGGTTAAGCCCATGGTTTTTGCAGGTATCTATCCTGTGGATACCACAGAGTTTGAAGAACTCCGTGCTTCGATGGAAAAGCTTCAACTCAATGATGCATCCCTGGTCTGGGAACTTGAAACATCTGCAGCACTGGGCTTTGGCTTTCGCTGTGGGTTTTTGGGCATGTTGCACATGGAGATCATCCAGGAGCGGCTGGAGCGGGAGTTCGACATGACGGTGATCACAACTGTGCCGTCAGTACAATTTCAGGCATTTCTAACGGATGGATCAAAAGTCTTCATCAATGCGCCGTCTGAAATGCCAGATCCTACCAGAATGAAAAGCATTGAAGAGCCTTTTATCAAAGCACAGATCATCAGCAAGTCTGAATATATCGGGCCGATTATCGGATTGTGTATGGACAAGAGAGGTGTAATTATCAATCAACACTACCTTACAACAGATCGGGTTGAGCTGACATTTGAGATGCCATTATCAGAAATTGTATTTGACTTTTTTGACAAGCTTAAATCCATTTCACGGGGATATGCCTCCCTGGATTATCATTTGATCGGTTTTCGCGAATCAGACATGGTAAAACTCGACATTATGCTCAACGGAGAAAAAGTGGATGCATTGAGTGCAATAGTCCACCGCGGCAAGTCCCAGGATTGGGGTAGAAAACTATGCGAAAAGCTGAAAGAACTGATCCCACGACAGATGTTTGAAATTGCCATCCAGGCCGCTATCGGACAGAAAATTGTGGCGCGTGAAAATATAAGTGCTATTAGAAAAAACGTAATTGCAAAATGCTATGGCGGCGATATTTCGCGTAAGCGTAAATTACTCGAGAAACAAAAGAAGGGAAAGAAACGCATGCGCCAGGTCGGGAATGTAGAAATTCCGCAGGAAGCGTTCATGGCTGTATTAAAGATTGACTAGGAATAAATTGGAAAGCGTTTATGGTAGAAGCAACAACGTATACACTGATAGACGGCCGTAAAATCTCCACCGACATTAAGAATGAGATTGCACAACGGGTGGCCGAGCGAAAACAGCTGGGAAAGAAAATTCCTCATCTTGCCATTATCCTTATCGGCGATGATGGTGCTAGCCAGACGTATGTTGATAACAAAGTGAAGGCCTGCAAAACCGTTGGGTTTCATTATACCATGATGCGATTTGCCGATACTATTAGCGAAGAAAGATTGATGAAGCATATTGATCATGTAAATAATGATGATGACGTTGACGGGTTTATTGTTCAATTGCCCTTGCCTGACCATATTTCAGTGGAGCACATTACTGAAAAAATTCGCTCTGATAAAGATGTAGATGGATTCACCAATCATAACTTTGGCAGTATAATTTCAAAAAACCCGTTGCTCATGCCGGCAACGCCTTTTGGTGTTATGGAACTGCTTCGCCGATATAATATTGAAACCGAAGGCAAGCATGCAGTAGTGGTCGGGGCCAGTCGCCTTGCCGGTGCGCCGCTCAGCATGATGCTTGTAGAGCAGGCGCATGCGACCGTAACGATCTGTCATAAGTACACCGTAAATTTGCCTAACTACACCCGTTCAGCAGACATACTCCTGGTGGCGGTGGGCAAGCCTGGACTTATTACGGCTGACATGGTGAAGGAGGGGGCTGTTGTGATTGATATCGGGACAACCCGTGTGGAAGGTACTGAATTTGCAAAAGGATGGGCTATTAAGGGCGACGTTGATTTCAAAAATGTCGCGCCGAAAGCCTCCTTTATTACGCCCGTACCAGGCGGTGTTGGTCCGATGACGATCGCTTCACTTTTGTTGAACACGTTAAGGGCAACGGAATTGCGTAATCCATAAGGTAATCACCCTATTCGTGACAGGCATGAAATTGGGATGCTTCCGCCAAATTTAGATTTACTTTATAACACTGTGCAGACGCAAGAGAAGGTTTCGGTTTCAGCGCTTCCCCTGATGGAAGATTTCTATACCATCCAGGGCGAAGGCTTCTTTCAGGGCACGGCAGCCTATTTCATTCGTCTTGCCGGGTGTGATGTAGGTTGCGTTTGGTGCGATGTAAAAGACTCATGGGATGCATCAGCGCATCCGTTGGTAGATATTTGCGATATGACCAGGCGCGCCAGCGCCAGTGGCGCAGAAATCGCCGTAATAACAGGCGGTGAACCGGCAATGTATGATTTGGTGGCACTAACCGAAACATTGCACACTTCGCGTGTGCGGACACACATAGAGACCTCCGGAGTCTATCCGCTGACCGGCGTGTGGGATTGGGTCTGCTTTTCTCCTAAAAAGTTTAAGGCACCGGACCCATCCATTTTCAGTAAAGCCGATGAACTCAAAGTTATTGTTTATAACAAAAGTGATTTTGCCTGGGCCGAAACGTTTGCCGCCGAAGTGAGAAAAGACTGCCATCTGTTCCTGCAGCCAGAGTGGTCAGTTGAAAAGGAGGTTCTTCCATGGATTATCGATTATGCAAAGGCAAATCCGAAGTGGAAAGTGTCATTGCAGGTGCACAAGTACATGCACATTCCATAACAATACGGAATCAGTACTCTAACCATGAATATTGCTGAGTTTGCACATGAAATGAATCAAATGGGACAAGCGAAAGTCCCTTTTTTGTTTGTCGTGGACTTTGAGCTGGAGAAACCCTTGCTGTATAAGTTGAGCGAAGTTGACCCTGGACGCATACTTTTTGATATCAATGGGGTTTCTAATGCGGAAAGGAGGGCAGTAATATCCACAGCTATGACTTTAGAAAAGTTCCCTACAGCCAGGGAGGAGTATGAAAGAAAGTTTGAGAAAGTATTCCGGCATCTGCAATACGGTGATTCCTTTTTAACGAACCTGACCACCAAAACGGAAATTAAGATCGCCAAATCGCTGGAGGATATTTTCTACATGTGTCAGGCAAAATATAAAATCCTGTATAAAGACGAGTTCCTGGTATTTTCACCTGAGACTTTTGTTCAGCTGAAAGCAGGGAAAATTTATTGTAATCCCATGAAGGGGACGATAGACGCATCGATACCGAATGCCGTTGATACAATACTCGGCGATAAAAAAGAGTTGTCAGAACATGTTACCATAACAGATTTAATTCGCAATGATTTGAGCCAGGTTGCCTCGCGTGTTCATGTTGCGCGCTTTAGGTACATTGATGAAATAAAGACCGATTCCAAAACCCTGTTACAGATAAGTTCTGAAATTGTGGGTCAATTGGAACCGGACTACTTTTCACAGCTGGGTGATATTTTAGTAAAATTATTGCCAGCAGGCTCTGTCAGTGGTGCCCCCAAAACAAAGACATTGGCGATAATAAAAGCTATTGAACAAGAAAAACGTGGGTACTATACAGGTGTATTCGGCATCTTTGACGGAAAGAATATGGACAGTGGCGTTATGATCCGTTACATTGAAAAGCAAGATGAGAAATATTTTTACCGCAGTGGTGGTGGGATCACTACGCAGAGTACCGTGGCAGCTGAATACCAGGAAGCAATCGACAAAGTGTATGTCCCGGTTAATTGAGTCCATAAAATTACAGGATGGAGAATTCTGTAATCTCTTCTACCACGCGCAGCGCATGAATCGTTCATGCAAGGAGTTGTATGGCCATCGCGAACTTTTTGACCTTGAAGCGTTTCTTGACAATATTGAACGGCCATTGCAAGGACTGTACAAATGCAGAATTGTATATGATCATGAATCCAGGCAAGTGGAATTCCTCCCGTACCAGCCAACCCTGATTACCAGCCTGCAACTTGTTGTGGAAAATCGGATTTCTTATGCATTTAAGTTTGCGGATAGAAGAGAAATTGACCGGCTGCATGCGCAGCGAAAAGACTGCGATGATGTGATCATCGTAAAGCAGGGTTTAATCACGGATTCTTCCTATGCAAATATTGCATTCAAAAAGGGCTCGCGCTGGTATACACCTGCATTGCCTTTATTGAAGGGCACGATGCGAACAAATCTTTTGGAGAGGAATATTATTTACGAACAGGAGATCGGCGTGGACGAAATAAGAACCTTCAAATCGTTCAAACTTATCAATGCGATGTTTGAATTTGATTCCCCTGAAATTGATGTATCCAACATTGTTTTTTAGTTTTACACATGACGCGATTTATTTTTTTATCTTTTATCGTCCTGTGTTCAATTCACGGGCTGGCCCAGGGAACACTAAGCACGAAATCAAAAAAAGCGATTGAACTGTATGCAGCTGCGGATAATTATCGCGTACGCGGACAATTCGATCAGGCCATAAGTCTTCTGGATCAGGCCATCGCAAAAGATCAGAATTTTGTGGAGGCCTATTACCGTCTTGGACTTACCTATTTTTCCATGAAACAATACAGCAAGGCGCTGGAAAAGTATGAAAAGGGATTGAGCCTTACCGCTGACATGAGAAAACAAAAAGTCTTTTGGTATGATATGGGGGAGCTCTACCTGTTGGTTGGGGAATACGAGAAGGCCATGAAAGTGCTCAGCGCTTTTGTGAACAATGAGTCTCAAAGCAAGCAAAAGATAGATCGTGCCACAATGTTTTTTCGAAGTGCTGAGTTTGCACTGAAGAACCAGGCAAATACGGCAGCTTTTAGATTGCGCCCGCTTAGCGACACGGTGAATCGTTATGTTATGCAATATTTTCCCGTGCTGACAGCCGATCAGCAGCAACTAATTTTTACAAGAAGAGCAGGTGATGGTCCCAACGATGATGAAGATCTCGTGGTATGCAACAAAGATGCACAGGGGAGATGGCTTGCGCCGGTTTCAATTTCCAGGAACATCAATACAAGGCTCAACGAAGGAACATGCACCATTACCGCGGATGGAAGAAAGTTGATTTTCACCTCCTGTACAGGCAGAGATGGAATAGGGAGCTGCGATCTCTATGAAAGCAAGAAGATTGGCAATGACTGGACGGAGCCAAAGAATTTGGGTAAGCTGGTGAATAGTGCAGCGTGGGAATCACAGCCATCACTATCGGCAGATGGCAGAACGCTTTATTTTGTTTCCGATCGGAAAACAGGACTCGGCCGGAGAGACATCTGGATTTCAACGCTGGATGATTTTGGCCAATGGACAAAGGCGGTGAACGCCGGTAGTCAGGTTAATTCCCAGTATGATGAAATTTCACCATTCATTCATGCAAATAACCGCACGCTGTATTTTGCCTCGAACGGGCTGCCTGGCTTTGGTGGCTATGATATCTTTTTTGCCGAGCGGGATTCCGCAGGCTGGACTGTTCCCAGCAATATTGGTGCGCCAATAAATGATCATGAAGATCAGTTTGCGCTCTTTATTACAGCGGATGGAAAAAAAGGATATTACGCACACGAGGAAACGTTGGAATCGGGCTTATCGCGCAGCAAGATTTTTGAAGTATTGATTCCGCCGGAGTATCAACTCAGGTACCGAAGCAACTACGTGAAAGGCATTATTCGCGGAAAGGTTAGTCAGGCCCCGTTATCAGCAAAAATAGAGCTGATCAATATTAACAAGAATACGGTCGAATCGCTTGTAGAGTCGGATTCAATAACGGGTGAGTATTTGATGGTCCTTACGCAAGGGGCAGAATACGCGCTCTATATTAACAAGCCGTCGTATTTGTTTAGAAGCTACAACTTCAACTATTCAGAAGTGGCTGATTTTGAGCCAATTGTGATAAATATCGATCTCGAAAAGGCAACCGCAGGCTCCATGGCCGTATTGAACAACATTTTTTTTGATTATGACCAATATGAACTGAAACAGAAGTCGCTCCCTGAACTTCTCAAAGTAATTCGTTTCTTGACGGCAAATCCCTCGATAAGCGTTGAAATCAGTGGCCATACAGACAATATTGGTTCAGACTTGTACAACCGGCAGCTTTCAGATAAAAGGGCTATTTCGGTATATAACTACCTGATTTCAAATGGTATAGATAAGAACAGGCTCTCTCATAAAGGGTATGGGCCGGATGTCCCGGTGGCATCCAATGATACGGAAGAAGGCAGAAAGCTGAACCGCAGGATAGAATTCAAGATTACGCTGTAAAGAAATTGACTTTGTAAAGCAAACGTTTCAAAACCCGAATGATCGAGCGCAATCGATTTAAATAACCCATTTTGGGGGATTTATTTCTATTATTCCTACCAAACTTTGAGGCATTTATCCTTTTGTGTGATATATTTTTGTATTAGATTTGGGGCGATAATTAATGTTTCTCTAACCTAAACTTAATGTATGAAGAGAATTCTACTAGTTTGCTTAACAGCGGTGTTGGCACTCGCCAGTAGCGAGTTGTGGGCACAGGATCGAACGGTCGCCGGTAAGGTGACTGCAACGGAGGATGGTTCAGGCCTTCCTGGCGTAAACGTAGTTGTAAAAGGAACAGCCATTGGTACAGTTACTGATTCAGAGGGTGCTTACTCACTGGGCGTACCTGCTTCAGCTGATATCCTGGTCTTTACCTTTATTGGCTTGAAATCTGAAGAGGTACAGATTGGAGACAGAACAACTGTCGACATTTCTTTGGCTTTGGATGTAACACAGTTGAGCGAAGTAGTCGTTACTGCGCTAAACATTCCGAGAGAAAAAGCTTCGTTGGGTTATGGCACGCAACAAGTAAGCGGTGACCAGGTTAACATGGCGAAGGAACAAAACTTCGTGAACTCGTTGTCTGGAAAAGTTGCCGGCGTTCAAATCAGAACGAACAACAACTTTGGTGGTTCTACCAATATTGTTATCAGGGGTAACAAATCAGTTACAGGAAATAACCAACCATTATTTGTTGTGGATGGTATCCCAATGGATAACAGTACAGGTAATGATGCTTACCAAAGAGCCGGTCGGCTTGGTTATGACTATGGTAGCGCTTCATCGGATATCAACCCTGAAGACATTGCAACGATCAACGTCCTGAAGGGAGCAGCCGCATCTGCATTATACGGTTCCAGAGCCTCGAATGGTGTGGTTATGATCACCACAAAGAAAGGGAAAGCCAGAAAAGGGTTGGGAATCTCTCTTTCAACAGGTGTAACAGTGGGTAAGATCAATAAAGATACATTTATTCAATATCAGGATCAATACGGTGCTGGTTATGCTAGAGAGTGGTTTGGATATTATGGACCTGATGGTTTCTATCAAGATGACGTAAATGGCGATGGGACGCTTGACAACATTGTGCCTACAAACGAGGATGGTTCTTATGGCGCACCTTTTGATCCAAACCTGAATGTTTATCACTGGGATTCATTTGTTCCAGAGTCTGACAACTTTGGAAAGCAGTATCCCTGGGTAGCAGCCAAAAATACGCCTGTTGATTACTTTGAGACACAAGTAACCCTGAACAATTCAATTGCAATTTCAGGCGGAAACGACGCAAATACGTTTAGGTTGAGCTACACGAATTTTGACAATACGGGAGTGATGCCCAATCAAACCCAGAAGCGAAACACAGTGAATTTCAGCGGGTCCAGTCAGATTAACAAACAACTGACTGCTAATGTGAATTTCAACTTTGTAAATACAGCTACAGTCGGAAGAGCGTCAACGGGCTACGGTGGAAACCAAATGGCAAATTTCAGACAGTGGTGGCAAACCAATGTTGACGTAAAGTCTCAAAAGGATATTTTCTTTAAAACAGGTCGAAATATTACCTGGAATGGTGGTGATTTCTACGATCCTGAAACACCGATATTTTGGGATAATCTCTACTGGACGCGTTATAAGAACTACCAAAATGATGAGCGCAGCCGTGTTTACGGAAATTTCGCATTGAATTATAAGCCTACAGATTGGTTGAATGTGATGGGAAGAGTGTCAGGCGATACGTATTCTGAGATCAGGGAAGAAAGAATAGCGGTAGGTAGTGTGCCATCTGAATTTGGTATCAACAAGGCTGACGAGGGATCTGGCTATGGACGCAGAAACCGTACAGTGAGCGAATTCAATTATGACCTTATCCTTACGTTCAACAAGAAGTTTGGTTCTGATTTCGGGATTACGGGAGTTTTAGGTTCAAATATCCGTACGGAGTCATTCTCCAACATCTGGGCGACGACACAAGGGGGTCTTATTGTACCGGAGTTATATTCCTTGAGCAATTCGGTGAGTACGGTGCCAAATCCGGAAGAAGTTGAGACCAAGAAAGAAGTTTATGGTTTTTTCGCCAACGCAAACCTTGGTTATAAGAACATGCTTTATTTAGACCTTAGTGCCAGAAATGATATTTCTTCTGCACTTCCTCCAGGCAACAACTCTTACTTCTATCACTCAGAAGCATTGAGTTTTGTTTTCAGCGAATTGGTTAAGGTTCCTTTTATGGATTTCGGAAAGGTGAGGCTTAATTATGCTGAGGTTGGTAACGACACAGGTCCAAACAGGACAACAACGGCATATACCAAAAACCCTAATTTTGGCCCGGCAGTTCTATTCTCATATCCAACCACAGTGAATAACCCTAACCTTCAGCCTGAAGAGCTAGTAAGTTATGAAGCCGGTTTAGAGTTGGCAGGATTTGAGCGGCGTTTGACATTTGATTTGGGCTTTTATAAGCAAAACTCAAGTAATCAAATTGTTTCAGTTGAGTTGTCTAAAGCAACTGGCGCCAGTTTCTTGTTTTTAAATGGGGGTGAAATTGAGAACAAAGGTATCGAAGTTACCCTTGGTTATGACATCATCAAGAACAACGCATTCAAATGGAATATTACGGCCAACTGGGCAAAAAACACCAGCTTGGTAAAATCGTTGCCCTCGGGAATTGACAATTATCAGATCAATAGCTTCCAGGGAGGTGTATCACTCAACGCTACCGTGGGTCAGCCCTATGGTGTGCTGCGTGGAACAGGCTACCAGTTCCTGAATGGACAAAGGGTAATTAACTCAAGTGGGTACCCTGTTGCCATTGCCGATCAGGTCATTGGTAACCCTAATCCAGATTGGACCGGTGGTGTTATGAATACGCTTAAGTATAAGGGCGTTCAGCTGAGTTTCCTGATTGACGTTTCACAAGGTGGTGAGGTTTATTCACTTGACATGCATTATGGTCAGGGAACAGGTATGATGCCTGAGACTGCAGGGCTTAATGATTTGGGAAATCCTAAACGCGATCTACTCGCCGACGGTGGGGGTGTTCTTTTTGATGGTGTTCAGGCTGACGGTTCTGTTAATACAGTTAGAGCAAGAGCAGATTATTATGGAGGCGCTTTTTATTGGGGTAACTCATCGCGTCAACCTGCCGCAATGACGGTTTATGATGGTTCCTATGTTAAGTTCAGAGAGTTGGCACTGACGTACAATCTTCCAAGCAAAATGTTGGGCAATGTGTTCCAGGGTGTCGCGCTGTCACTGGTTGGCCGCAATCTCTGGATTCTTAGCAAAAATGTGCCATATGCTGACCCTGAATCAGGACTCGGCGCTGGAAATGGTCAGGGATATCTTTCTGGTTCATATCCTACGGTACGCACAGTGGGGTTCAAGCTTGACCTGAATTTCTAAACTATTAAATGCGAAACGAATTATGAGAAAAATAATTTTATTTATATTCTTTACAGGATGGTTTCTATCCTGTAGCGACAGGCTTGAAGAACTAAATAAGCCTACGAAAGATGCTGTGGCTGTTCCCGCTGAAACTTTGTTTTCAAATGGACTCAACAACTTATTCTTCATGATGAATAACTCAGATGCAAACCGAAATGTGTTTAGGATGTATGCCCAATATTGGGCACAAACACAGTATCCTGAGGAAAGTCAATATAATATGGTGACAAGGAGGAACCCAGATAATGTCTGGAGAGACGGCTACCGCGATGCATTACAAGATCTAGCTCAAGCTAAGATAAGAGTGTCGGAAACATGGGAGTTGCTTGGTCTATCAGAAGCCGAACGGGACAACCAGTATGCAAGTATTGATATTAGTATGGTTTACGGCTACGCCATTTTGGCTGACCTTTTCGGTGCCATTCCATATAGCGAAGCGCTGGACATCAATATTCTGCAGCCCAAGTATGACGCTGCTGAAGATGTTTATGCTGATCTGATCACAGTGCTGGACAATGCTATCGACTTGATTGATGGCGGTGAAGCTGGATTTTCTTCACGTCAGGATTTCCTATATGGGGGAGATGCTTCGAAATGGAAGAAGTTTGGCAATTCGCTTAAGCTTAAGTTGGCGATAACCATTGCCGATGTTGATGCAGGCAAAGCGGCAACAATGATTTCAGAAGCTGTTACTAGTGGTGTTTTTACCAGCAATGCTGATAACGCTGAGATTATATATTTGGATGCGTTCCCAAATACGAATCCTATCCATGAGGATCTTGTTCAAAGTGGACGTGAAGACTATGTAGTCGCGAATACTATTGTGGATAAACTGCTTGCATTGTCCGATCCAAGACTACCCGTGTATGCGGATCCTTTAGATGATGGCGTAACGTATGAGGGTGGCATCTATGGCGACAATAATACGTTTTCTCAAAGCTCCCACATTGGTGCTGCATTCTACAATCCTGAGTTACCGGGCCTTTTATTAGACTATGCTGAGGTGGAATTCTACCTGGCGGAGGCCGTGGAAAGAGGGGTTACGATCGGTGGAACTGCGGCTGAGCATTATAATAATGCCATTACGGCCTCCATGGAGTATTGGGGTGTTGACGCTGCTGATATTGCCACTTATCTGGCCAACCCTGCTGTGGCTTATGCTACTGCCGAAGGGGGAGGTACCTATAAGCAAAAGATTGGCGTTCAGCAATGGATAGCATTCTTCAACAGAGGTATTGAAGGCTGGAGTACCTGGAGACGGCTTGATTTCGTTGGATTTAACGTACCGCCGCTTTTAACCTACAATGACATACCCAACAGGTTTATCTTCCCGATCGAGGAAGCTACGTTGAACGGAACTAACTTGCAAGCTGCCAAACAATTGATCGGAGGATCTGATGATGTGCAAACCAAGGTATTCTGGGATGTGAACTAAATTTTTGATTCTTTCAGTACAAGGAGAGGTGCCATATGCTGGCACCTCTTTTTTTTGCTTTGCTACCTTAGGCAACTAAAAGCCACCGCTGCTATTTGGCTTGTTGTAAGTGGCTTTTTCTTTCTTAGTTTTGTTGCATTTCAACGCAAACTTGTTGGCCGCAAAGTGTGTCAGAAACAGGCTATACGTTAGATGATCAGGTCGTGAACAAATATTTATTCATTATATGGATTACCTGCTGCCAGGCTGTCGGGCATGCGCAAGACTTCAGGAATATCTTCGTTGATGAATCGGATCATGGAAGAGCGCTTTCAGAACTGCTGACTGACGCAGAGGAGGAAAACGGTGTTGACTTTATATTCGACGAAAATAAGATGCGGGCCCTCACTGCCCTGCGCATTGAGGGTAAGAAAAGACTTCTTGAATATCTCAGTGACTATCTGTTGAATTATAATATCATAAAGGTACAAGACAATATAGTTGTTATCGTAGATAAAGCATATGGAGGCCAATATGGATGGAAGAAAGAAGACTATATCATTTTCAAGCAACCCGGTTCACCAAGAATTTCGCTCGGTGGAGTTGTTGTTGACGGAAGAACATCCGAACCATTAATCGGGGCGCAGGTATTTCTCCCTGAACTTCAGCGCGGCGTGCAGACAGATACGTATGGGAAATTTCAGATAGAAAGCGTTGTGCCTGGAGTTATGCTGTTGAACATAAACTATGTCGGATACGAATCTAACACTTATATCCTGGGATTTAGCCCATATGGTGAGGCAGACAATATTTCGGCTACCCTGTTCCCCGCTTCCAAACAACTGGAAAGTGTTACGATTACAGCCGAAAGAATGGATGCAAATGTAACGAGCCAACTTACCGGCATTGAAAAGCTTGGCATTGAAACCATAAAAGCTATGCCGGCATTTATGGGAGAGGTTGATCCCATCCGCAGTCTGACAACATTGCCCGGCGTTAGTACCTCCGGAGAACTGGCTGCAGGCTTCAACGTCAGGGGAGGAGAAAGTGGACAGAATCTGATTCTACAAGAAGGCGCCACAATCTACAACCCATCACACTTGTTTGGGTTCTTCTCTGCATTCAACCCCGATATGATCAATGGCGTCACCTTGTACAAAGGTGGGGGACCGGCAAATTTCGGAAGTCGTATTTCATCTGTACTGGACGTTTCTTTGAAGAATGGCGATGCCGGTAAGCATACGGTAACCGGAGGGATTGGTACAATTTCAAGCAGGCTTGCGGCAGAAGGACCTATCGTTAGAAATAAGTCGTCTTATTTGATAGGCGGAAGAATTTCTTATTGTAACTGGCTTGTAAAGGCAACCGACAATATTCAACTGAAAAATAGTGCAGCTAATTTCTATGACATTACAGGAAAGATATTTCAGACCATCAATGAAAATAACTTTCTTACCTTCTCGGCGTACAACAGCTATGATGCGTTTTCACTGGCAAGCGATTCTGTGTTTAGCTGGGGAACGCATAATTATACGATGAAGTGGGATCATACATTTCACGATCACCTGTTTTCTACTTTGAATATTTCCAACAGCAACTACTTCAGTGAGGTGCGGAGCAATGACGAAATAGATGGATTTACGTATCGAAATGCTATTAGTAATGTCAATTTGAAGTATGATCTCACTTATATGTTAGGCGAAAATTCAAAAGTGATTGCAGGGTTTGAATCTACCGGAATTTTATTAGAGCCCGGCAAACGCGATCCGGATGAAAACGCCGTGAACGTCAAGCCTGAAAACATGAATGATCAACGCACCGTTGAATCTGCGATTTATCTTCAGGGCGATTTTGAATTATCACCCAAATGGTCTGTTGCCGCTGGCTTGCGGTATTCTTATTTCCTCCGGCTTGGAAAAGAGGATATCTACACCTATGACTATAATAATATTCAGGGAAGATATCCTGCCATTGAGGATACAATCAGGTATAGTAATGGTGAGGTAATAAAACGATACGCCGGCCTTGAGCCTCGATTTTCCGTAAGGTTTTTGATGAAGAATAGCGCTTCCTTGAAAGCAAGCTATTACAGGGGGTATCAGTATATGCATCTCATTTCCAACACCACATCTGTTACACCGCAGGATTATTGGATTGCCAGTGGCCCTTACCTGAAACCTGAAATAGGTAGTCAATTTTCATTGGGCTACTTTAAAAATTTGAAGAACAATCAATATGAAATATCGGCGGAAGGTTTCTATAAAGAGGTCAAAAACGCAGTGGATTATATTGAAGGTGCTGACATTACCTTAAACCCTGTTTTAGATGCAGGACTGTCACAAGGCAAAGGGTTGGCGTATGGTGTTGAGGTCTTTCTCAAACGGAATACCGGCAGACTTAATGGATGGCTATCCTACACGTATTCCAGGAGTCTTAGAAGATTTGACTCAGAAAGCAGTATTTCCATCAACAATGGAGAGTACTACGCTTCTACTTTTGATCAGCCCAATCACGTCTCATTGGTGCTGAACTATCAGATTGATGCGCGGACTACCTTCTCCGCTAATTTTAACTACAGTACCGGGCGCCCAATTACGATACCAATATCGAAGTTTAGTTACGACGCTTACCTTTCCGTTTTGAATTATTCAAAAAGGAATGAATATCGCATTCCCGATTATCACAGACTTGATCTTTCGCTTACAATAAAAGACAACCCGAATAAAATAAAACGCTTCAAAAGTGAATGGGTGATATCCGTCTTTAATGTTTACGCCCGAAAGAATACATATTCAATATTCTTTGACCGATATGGTACGGCAAAAAAGCTTTCTGTGTTGGGGACAATTTTCCCCTCCATTACCTATAATTTCAAATTTTAACTGTGCTAAAACGCCTTCAATTCTTCCTCCTTGTTCTGCTCCTGACAAATTGTATTGAGCCTTACAATTTTGTGGTGATTGCAACGGAATCGACACTGGTCGTAGAGGCCTTTCTTTCCGATAAGTCTTTCAATGAAACGGTGCTTTATCCTTCCGATGGGAGATATTTCAATGTTAAACTCAGTGAGACGGGAGACGTGACAAACAAAAGGGCGATCCCAGTTTCTGCCGCGGCAGTTCGGCTTATTAGTGATGAAGGTGGGGCGTGGGAATATACTGAGTCAGATCTCGTCGGTAGTCCGGGACTTTACACACTCTTTGACAATGACTTCAAGGCAAAGGAAAATGTAGGATACAAACTTCAAATTACCCTGACGGGAGAAAAGACCTACGAATCCACGTGGGAGAGAATGCCATCGACAGCAGCGCCGGTGATGGGTGAGATTGGCTTTACAGAGACTGATGTTCAATCATACGCAATTGAATTAGATAAACAGATCATTAAGACAATACGTGGCATGATGGCGAACATCCAACTCCCTAAAAATAATACACGCGAACCGATTTATTATCGTTGGAAATTTGCACCCATGTGGATTTATCAGGCGCCTCTACCGGCTAGTTCCACAGCAGGCTCTAGATGTTGGGTTAGAAGTAACCTTTACTTGAGGGATTATGAAATGCAGCTTGATATTGCGGGAGAGTATACAAAAGACCTGTTCTTTATGCCTACAATACGAAACGAAAGAATCTTTGAAGACTTTAGTGTACTGATTACTCAACAATCAATGACTGAACCGTATTACTCTTTTTGGAAAGAAATGCAGGAGCAGACAAAGGACGGTGCTGTATTTGATGCTCCACCCTTCAATCTGCAAAGTAATATGGCTTCCACAGATGGCGTTGTCAAAGTTGTTGGATACTTTGGTGTTATCCGCGAGCAGGCTAAGCGGTGGTACTTTAATCATAAAGACTTATCATATTTTGTTGAAAATACTTTGCGAAGAGACTGCACCGTGCCTTTTCAGGATGTCGCTCCTGAGTGTTTTGATTGCCGCGAATATTCATTTGGTGAGGCAGTAAATATCAAGCCTTCGTGGTGGAGGTAAAATCACGCTGAAACTATGTTTAAGAAGTTAAATTTCTTCTTTTTTCTTCTGTTCATCGTAAGTTGCATTGAACCCTATGAGTTCGTGATTCGTGACGAAACACAAGGCCTTGTCGTGGATGCATATATTTCTGACAAGTCGTTCACGGAGACACTATCATACCCCTCAGATGGCCGGTATTTTACGGTTAGGTTAAGCACCACGAGTGATGTAATCAATATTCGGCCAGTCATGGTTACGGGTGCTGTGGTTACGCTTCTCAATGATCTGGGAGAAGAATGGGGATACACAGAATCGGCAGTTGA
The DNA here is from genome assembly GCA_029858965.1 of Cyclobacteriaceae bacterium. GTDB lineage: Bacteria > Bacteroidota > Bacteroidia > Cytophagales > Cyclobacteriaceae > Chryseolinea. Next base: position 6,662 of record JAOUDZ010000068.1, on the reverse strand, counting down.
GCCTGGCGTCTATTATTTGCTGGACAATGATTTTAAAGCACTGCAAGAGATACAGTATAAGCTTCGGATTTCCCCTCCGGATGACAACACGTATGAATCCGAATGGCAAACCTTACCTGCCGTTGAGACGCCATCAATAGGCGATATAGGTTTTGTCGAAACAGAAAGACAAAAGTATATTGTGGAATCTAATGAAAATGTTCTCAGAACAATCAAGGGGATTGAAGCTAGTATTGCGGTTGCTAAGCGTAATTCAAGCGGCGAAGTTTTTTATCGTTGGGATTTCACGCCGCTGTGGATATATGTTGCACCATTATCTTCGACGCAGAGTCCTTTTCATCAATGCTGGGCATCCAGTAAGAATTACATTCCTGACTACGTGCTTCAAATTGATAATGTCGGAGGTTACAAAAAAGATCTCTTTTTTCTGGAAACTATTCGGAATGAAAAGCTTTTTGAAGACTTCTCCGTTTTGGTGACGCAGTTTTCAACTAATCAAGACTATTATTTCTTTTGGAAGGAGATGCAGGAGCAGGCACAGGCCGGTGCCATTTTTGATTCACCACCGTACAATTTGCAGACCAACCTGCACGCAATAGGTGAAGAAAAGCCGGTGTCCGGATATTTTGGAGTAGTGCAGGAACAGGCCAGACGATGGTATTTCAACATTGGTGATTTGTCCTATACGGTTGAAAATACATTAAGAGGAGATTGCCTGGTCGACTATGGCCCTGGGGGCCCGGCTGAGGAGTGCAACGATTGCCGCGAATATTCATTTGGCATGGCCACTACCACCAAACCATTGTGGTGGAGGCAATAGCGCCTGGGATTTAAGGGTCTTGCAATGGTGCCATGTTTCTAATCTAACCTATATTTGCGAAGAGAAATAATTAGCGATGCTCTATATCTCCCGCAAGGAACACTTCAATGCAGCCCACAAGCTATATAATCCCCAATGGACCAGGGAAAAGAATATCGAAGTCTTCGGGCCTTGTGCCAATGAGCATTGGCATGGTCATAATTTTGATTTGATTGTAACCGTTAAAGGATTTCCAGACCCGGAAACAGGTTTTGTTGTGGATCTGAAAAGGCTGAGTCTGCTTATCCGCAGTGAAGTTATTGAAAAGCTTGATCACAAGAATCTCAACATTGATGTCGATTTTATGCGGGATAAACTGGCCAGTTGTGAAAATCTTATTGTCGAAATATGGAAGATTCTGGAAGTTAAACTTCCTTCCATTACAGCGTTTGGTAAACTGCATGGAATACGTCTCTATGAAACGCCCCGCAATTATGTGGAGTACTTTGGTGAACAGTAAAAAATATATTGCCGTCTTGATTTATCCAATTGTATACAGCGTATGCGTTACTACATAATTGCTGGCGAGCGTTCTGGGGATCTGCACGGGGGCAACCTGGTAAAAGCCCTGAAAAAGCACCAGCCCGATGCCGTGATTCGTGGCTTTGGGGGTGAATTCATGGAACAAGCCGGAGTGGAACTTGCCGTACACTACAGTGACATGGCTTTTATGGGCCTCGCTGAATTGATTACCAATGCGGGAAAGATTAGACGGTATATCCGGAAGTGCAAGGATGATATTCTACTTTACAAACCGGATGTTATTATTCTGATCGACTATGGTGGCTTTAACCTGCAAATTGCCAGGTTTGGGCATAAAATGGGCATAAAGGTGTTCTATTATATTGCGCCAAAGTATTGGGCCTGGTATCAAAATCGGGTCAACTGGCTGAAGCCTTATGTCGACCGCCTTTTCGTCATTCTCCCGTTTGAAACAGAATTTTTTAAGAAGTTTAATTGGGAAGCAGACTACGTAGGTAACCCGGTATTGGACGCCATAAAAGCGCACCAGGCGGATGCGGCCTTCAGGCGCAAGCATCAATTGCCCCAGGATTTGCCATGCATAGCACTCTTGCCAGGTAGTCGGAAACAAGAGTTGCAGAACATTATCCCTTTGATGATAAAAGTGGCCGAAAGATCTCCCAACTACCAGTTTTTGGCATCGGCTGTTGGCAACTTAGACCGTTCCTTGTATCAGGGCCTGAGTGATCTGCGAAACGTCACATTGATTTTTGAAGACACGTACAACCTGTTGCTGAACTGTTCGGCGGCCATTGTTACATCCGGAACCGCAACCTTGGAGACAGGACTCTTGAGAGTTCCCCAAATTGTTGTTTATAGAACAAGCTGGGCATCGTACAAACTCGCGAAAAGCATGATGAAAGTACCGTTTATCTCGCTGATAAATCTAATTGCGGGAAGGGAAGCAGTGAAAGAAATGATACAATCCGACGCCAACCCTGACAAGGTATCGAAGGAACTCGGAAGAATTCTGGACGACAACAGCTATCGGCAGGAAATACTGGAAGCTTACGATCAGATTATTAAGACGCTGGACACTGGCTCTGCTTCTGAAAACACGGCCAGACTAATGCTGAAATACCTGAATCAGGAATAGGAAACAGCGGTGCCGTAGTGACCGACTTTAGTTTGTCAAAGGTGAACCTCACTCTTCTACGCCACTTTTAATTTGCTGTATTGAGACTTACTAAACTTCTCCTCAGCGTAGGCGCGATTAATCACGAGGTGGCCACTGTTTTTCTCAGACGGCAACTCAAACATGGCATCATTAACGATTGCCTCGCATATACTTCTTAACCCGCGCGCGCCAAGTTTGAATTCCATTGCCTTCTCTACGATAAAATCAATTGCACCTTCTTTTACTTCCAACTCAATTTCTTCCATCTCAAAGAGCTTCTTGTATTGTTTCATCAATGCGTTCTTAGGTTCGGTTAGAATCTTGCGCAAGGCATCACGATCAAGGGGGTTAAGGAAAGACACAACGGGTAATCGACCGATCAACTCTGGGATTAGGCCAAAGCTTTTAAGATCCTGTGCGGTAATAAATTGCAGAAGGTTGTCTTTATCCAAATTACCAGGATGCGATCCGTCCTGGCCTGCAACAAACCCGAGGGGCCTTGTATTTAGTCGATTTGCAATAAAACGGGTGATGCCTTCAAATGCGCCACCGCAAATGAAAAGTATATTTTCTGTATTTACTGTGATCATTTTCTGATCAGGGTGTTTTCTGCCACCCTGTGGCGGAACATTTACTGCCGTTCCTTCTAACAATTTCAACAGCGCCTGCTGTACACCTTCCCCGCTGACGTCACGGGTGATAGAAGGATTATCTGATTTCCGGGCGATCTTGTCTATTTCATCAATGTATACAATGCCGCGCTCTGCAGCTTCTACATTATAATCTGCTGCCTGCAGTAGCCGCGTAAGAATGCTCTCAACATCTTCGCCGACATAACCTGCTTCTGTAAGGACAGTGGCATCCGCTATGCAGAATGGAACCTGCAATAATTTTGCCAGCGTCCGTGCAAGGTACGTTTTACCCGTGCCGGTCTCTCCGGCCATGATTATGTTTGATTTTTCAATCATCACATCATTATCCAGTTTGCGCTGCGTCAATCGCTTGTAGTGATTGTATACTGCAACAGACATGATCTTCTTTGCCTGGTCTTGGCCAATAACATATTCGTCCAGGAACTTCTTGATCTCAACAGGTTTGATGAGTTTGAAATTCGGAGAAAAACCAGGCTCTGTTTTGCTTTTTTTCTCCTCACCCAGGATTTGATTGGCTTGCGTTACACACTTGTCACAAATATGAGCGTGTATGCCAGAGATCATCAGATCAACATCTTTCTTGTTTCGACCACAAAAGGAACAGGTTACTTCAGACATGGTTTTCTTGATTAGTCTTACCAATGCAAGCTTAATTTGCAAAGATACGCAATATTCAGCATATCCCTTTTTAACGCAAAAATCAGGGTTTTGTTCAGGATTTTTTGCGTTCCAGTACCTCGTCAATTAGCCCGTATTCCTTTGCTTCACTAGACCGCATCCAGTAGTCACGATCGGAATCCTTTTCGATTTTCTCATAACTCATTCCGCTGTGCCTGGAGAGGATATTGTAGAGATCCTTCTTTACCTCCAAAGTTTGTTTAAGAGATATCTCCATGTCGGAGGCCTGGCCCTGCATGCCACTCATCGGCTGGTGGATCATAATGCGGGAATGGGGCAAGCCTGACCTTTTTTTGGCAGCCCCAGCTGTTAGCAATACGGCACCCATGGATGCGGCCAGACCTGTACAAATTGTTGCAACATCCGGATTGACATACTGCATGGTATCATAGATGCCCAGACCAGCATATACTGAACCTCCTGGACTGTTGATATACATGATAATGTCTTTCTTTGGATCGGAGGACTCCAGGAAAAGAAGTTGCGCTGTGATCAGGTTGGCAATCTGGTCGTCAATGGCCATGCCCAGGAAGATGATCCTGTCGGAGATGAGCCTGGTAAACACGTCAATAGCACGAAAATTTCCAGGTCGCTCTTCAATGACGTACTGGGTCATGTTATCTATTTTTTGCGCATAACCGTCAATGGTATTGCCGCTCATACCCATATGGTGTACGGCATACTTTCTGAATTCATTGTTATAGTTCATATTTAGAAATTTACGATTCAACTTAGTTATTTGACTTGTATTTGTCAGCAGGAGGAATTGGTCTTCGGTAGAACAATCATAGCCAACCTCGGGCTAAAATACAACCTTAAAACCCCGATAAAAGGAAAATGGTTTTAAGTGGCCTCAAAACCATAGTCGCTAATCAACCGCAATTTATTGCATAGATCATTAGGGATCTGCTGCCAGATTAATGTTTGTGCTCTTCAACGATTTTCTTGAACTCGTCAACTGTTACTTTCTTTTCCTGAACAGTAATGTTTTCCCGGATGTGCTTCAAAATCTTTTCTGAACGAAGCTGATTGTAAAGCTTCATAAAATTCTGCCCGTTTTCATTTTGAAGGTAATTGTCGGCAATGCCATCAAGCTTATCACTAATTTGGGATGCAAAGGCCTGTCCACCAAATTGAGAAATAATCAAATCCTTGGCCTTAGCCCTCACCTCGTCTGTCTCAACGGTGATTTTATTGTCTTCCGCTATACGGTTCTTTACCAAGTCCCACTTCAGTCCGCGCTTGTAGTCCTCGAATTCTTTCTCTAAGACAGCATCCGTTACTTCACCCTGACTGGAGGATTTTAGCCACGTTCTCAGAAAGTCGTCTGGCAGATTTATGGGTGTATTCGTAATGAAATAATCTTCGATATGGTGTTCCAGGAAATGGTCAGATTCGCGCTTGTAGTTTTCTGCTATTGTCTCCTTGATTTTGGCGATAAATTCTTCCTCATTTTGAACAAGGTCCTTTCCAAAGACCCGATCAAACAATTCCTGATTTAGTTCTGCCGGCTCTGTCCTGCTGATCGTTTTTACAGTAAAAATGTATGCACCTTTCATGCCTTTGACTTCCTCTGGTGATTGACCCAAAAGTTCAGCAATGAGGTTATCATCGGTGTATATCTTACTTATGTCAAATTCAATCGTGTCTTCTTTTTTTAGGCCTATAAATTTCTTTTGTTCTTTTTTCTCGACCTTTTCTATGGGAAGTAGCGTATTTTCTCGTTTGAATTCGCCCGCAGCAGCCTGGAGATCTCCGAATAGGTTATCGCCGGATTCACTTTGGTCTGGATAGGTAACTTTGCCGAACCGTTTTTTCAGATCGGTCACTGTCTCTTGAATCGTTTTTTCATCCACTTCAATCGGGAACGACTTCACTTTCACCTTTGCGGAAAGATCGTATTTGAATTCTTCGACCATTCCAATCTGATATTCAAATTCAAAATTCTTTTGTGAATCCCAGTCAATAGCCAGCGCTTTTTCCTGATTTGGAATGGGTTCGCCCAATATTTTGAGGTTATTTTCTTTGATGTAGTCAGAGAGCTTATGCGAAAGCAGGTGATTTATTTCTTCCACAAGAATAGACTTGCCATACATCTTCTTAATCACCCCCGTTGGGACTTTGCCTTGGCGAAAACCTTTGATGTTGGCCTTGCGGGCATAATCTTTCACTTTTTCTTCAACGCTGGGTTGATAATCACCTTCGGTTAATTTAATTTTAATTAAACCTTCAGTATTGTTCGTTTTGTTGAGTATTATTTCCAAAGCTTAAACATTTGTTGTTTGACCAGATAAATCAAGAACCCCCAACATCCGTGATGGGTACGAATATCGAGGGTTCAATGGTGCGGATGAAGGGACTCGAACCCCCACGCCTTTCGGCACCAGATCCTAAGTCTGGCACGGCTACCAATTACGCCACATCCGCAAAGGGAGGGCAAATTTATGGATTATTCACGAATAAGAAATAGTTTGAGATTGTTATACACGAAAAGTAGTCTGACTTGTCCTGATATTTGCCAAATAGTCACTTCAAACCGCGTAATCAGCCCTAAATAATGGTAATAGACACCGAACTGGAGAAGAAAGAAATTATCAATCGGTACAGGAAATTGTTGCGTAAAGCAAAACCGATTCTAAACGATGGGGACGCTAAACTGATAAAAAAGGCTTTTACAATTTCTTTAGAGGCGCATAAAGATATGCGCAGAAAATCGGGGGAGCCATATATCTTTCATCCCCTAGCCGTGGCTGAGATTTGTGTTGAGGAAATCGGGTTAGGGACTACGGCAATCATCGCGGCATTAATGCACGATGTTGTCGAGGATACCGAT
>JAOUDZ010000171.1 GCA_029858965.1 Cyclobacteriaceae bacterium | reverse complement strand
AGTTGAACAGAATTTCAATACCTACAAAATGCCACGTATCACTGATACACCAGAAATTGAAGTACATATTATGGAAAACGAAGAAAAAGCTGGTGGCGCAGGTGAGCCAGGCCTTCCTCCGTTTACACCAGCCCTTACAAACGCAATATTTGATTTGACCGGGAAACGCATCAGAAAATTACCCTTTGCGTTGGAAGATGTATAAGTAAACTTCCTGGTCGATCAGAAAACAGACAATTCAACAAATTTATTATTGATGAAGAGAATTATTCCAGTCCTTGCGGTTATTTTAATCGCAATTTTTCTTTTTTCCTTTAGGCAAACACAAAAAATAGATTTGAAGGCAAGTATAGACCGTGGAAAAACCATCTATGTGGCACAATGCATAACCTGTCATTTGGAGCAAGGTGAAGGGATTGAAACTGTCTATCCTCCATTGGCAAAATCTGATTACCTGATGGCTGACAAAAAGCGCTCCATTCAACAAGTACTCTATGGTTCCAATCGTGAAATGACGGTGAACGGAGTAACCTATAACGGTGTAATGAACAGCTTCGATTTAACTGACGATGAAGTTAGTGATGTGCTAAACTATGTAAGAAATTCATTTGGCAATAAAGGGGCTCCAGTAACGCCGGAAGAGGTAAGAGCTTCGCGCAAATAGCATAATGGTTCATGCCTTTCTTTCCATGAAGGAATTCAAAAGCTGAGTTGGTCAACGGAATGCCGCATATAATATACATACAGAATTTTCAAAGTAGCGTTTGATACACAGGTTCCTCCAAATAAAAGCAGGGTTTGCCCCCATTGTTGGTGGCCTGGGAAGCTGTAGGAAGTGAAAATACAGGCTATAATTTTATCTTTGATGAAATGGCACACGCTAAAAGTATCGAAAAAACAAAGCCCACTTCCTCAGCGGATGATGAAGAAACACCCGAGGAGGGCAACGACCAGGAAGAGTTGAGCGTTGCGATTATACTATTGGCTGCCGGATCCTCGACCCGTATGGGGCAATCAAAGCAACTGCTGCAAATTAACAAAGAGCCACTATTGCTCCATTCAACAAGAGCTGCTTTGGCAAGTGGTGTAAAAAACGTTGTCGTCATTCTTGGCGCAAATGAGCAAGCACATCGTGATGTCCTTACCAACCTCCCGATAACCATCATAACCAATCATTACTGGAAAAGTGGTATGGGTAGTTCAATCAAAACAGGGATGAATAACCTGCTCAGATTGTTTCCAGAGACAGCAGCAGTGGTCATCATGGTATGCGATCAGCCCGCAATTACGGGAAATCATTTGCGCATGCTCATTCAGAAATTTGAAGACACGAAGGGCCCCATCATAGCCTCGGCTTACGCCGATACTGCAGGCGTTCCTGTATTGTTTGCCCGACCTTTCTTCTCTAATATCCTGATGCTTCGTGATGAACACGGTGCCAAAAAAATTATTCAGCAATTTTCCACCAAGGTGAATACAGTGGACTTTCCCGGGGGATTACACGACCTTGACACAACTGAAGACTACAAAAACTTCATCGATGGAAAATAAAAAAAGTCATCACTGAACGGTGACGACTTTCTATAATCTTCAGGTTGGATCACATCTATACCTTGATTTCAACATCAACTCCACTCGGAAGTTCAAGTTTCATCAATGCATCAACAGTTTTTGCGCTGTTAGAATAAATGTCAACCAGCCGTTTGTACGTACAAAGTTGGAATTGTTCCCGAGCCTTTTTGTTAACGTGCGGCGACCTCAGCACAGTAAACTTTTCTTTTTCCGTCGGCAATGGAATAGGACCACTTACTACCGCGCCTGTTGCCTTTACTGCCCTGACGATCTTCTCAGAAGATTTGTCTACCAGATTATGGTCGTAGGACTTTAACTTTATTCTAATTTTTTGATTCATGGTATCTGTGTTAAGGAAATCGTCTAAATCCTTTTGGTGAAATTACTTTGCTAATGCTGCGCCTTTAACTTCTTCAATTACTTTCTCTGCCAGGTTCTTAGGAACAGGTGAGTAGTGTGAGAAGGTAAGTGAAGCTGATGCACGCCCGGATGTAATTGTTCTTAAGTCTGTCACATATCCGAATAACTCAGACAAGGGAACATCAGCCTTAATAACCTGCGCTCCAGAACGCGTATCCATACCCTTCATCACACCGCGTCTTCTATTCAAGTCGCCGGTTACCGAACCCGTGAATTCATCAGGGGAAAGGACTTCTACGCTCATGATAGGCTCAAGAAGTTGAGGAGCACACTTCTTCGCTGCTTCTCTAAAACCAACTCTTGCTGCTAATTCGAACGACAATGAATCTGAGTCAACATCGTGAAATGATCCGTGGAATAGTCTCACTTTCATGTTGTCGATCTGATACCCGGCCAACGGTCCATTCGTCATTGATTGCTCAAAACCTTTCTGAATGGCCGGTATGAATTCTCGTGGAATAACACCACCAACTATGTCGTTCACGAACTCAAGACCTTCCTTGCCATCGCTTATATCATCACGCGGTCCCATTTCAAATACGATATCCGCAAACTTACCACGACCACCAGTCTGTTTCTTATAGACTTCCTTGTGCTCAACAGACTTGGTCAATGCTTCTTTGTACGCGACCTGTGGTGCGCCCTGGTTAATCTCAACCTTAAATTCACGCCGTAGCCGGTCAATGATGATTTCAAGGTGCAATTCTCCCATCCCTCTGAGGATAGTTTGCCCTGTTTCCTGATCAGTATGCACGCGAAGTGTGGGATCTTCTTCCACCAGCTTCGAAATCGCCATACCAAGTTTATCTACGTCGGCTTGTTTCTTCGGTTCAATAGCATACCCGATAACAGGCTCTGGGAACACCATGGACTCCAGCACCACTTTGTGTTTCTCATCACAGAGTGTATCTCCTGTCTTAATATCCTTGAATCCTACAACGGCTCCAATATCACCGGCAGAAAGTCTTTCAATCTGGTTCTGCTTATTTGCGTGCATCTGAAAAACACGCGAAATCCGTTCCTTTTGGTCAGATCGTGTATTGTAGATGTACGATCCTGACTCAAGTACACCAGAATATGCTCTTACAAAACACAGACGTCCAACAAAGGGATCAGTGGCTATCTTAAAGGCAAGCCCAACAAACGGATCTTTCTCATTTGGTTTAATAGGCACTTCCTCATTTGTATCAGGATTAATGCCTACTATCATATCTTTATCCATAGGTGATGGCAATAGTTCCATCACATAATCGAGCATAGTCTGTACACCCTTGTTTTTGAAAGAGGATCCGCAAACCATCGGAACAATTGCCATACTTATTGTGGCCTGCCGCAAGGCCGTCAATATTTCAGTTTCCGAAATTGAATTAGGATCATCGAAAAACTTCTCCAACAATGTCTCATCAAATTCAGCTACGGATTCCAGCAATTTCTCCCTGTATTCCTTTGCCTCTTCGACCATATCCTCAGGGATCGGAATCTCCTTGAAGGTCATCCCTTTATCATCTTCGTTCCAGATAATTCCCCTGTTGTTAACCAGATCCACAACGCCTCTGAAATTCTCCTCTGCCCCGATGGGTAACTGAAGCGCTACAGCTTTACTGCCTAATTTTTCCTTCACTTGCTTGCATACACCCAAGAAATCTGATCCAGCGCGATCCATCTTATTAACGAATCCAATGCGGGCAACCTTGTAATTATCAGCAAGCCGCCAGTTCGTTTCAGACTGAGGCTCAACGCCATCAACCGCACTGAACAGAAACACCAGACCATCGAGGACACGAAGCGAACGATTTACCTCTACCGTAAAATCGACGTGGCCCGGCGTATCGATTATGTTTACATGGTAATCATTGTCCCGATATTTCCAGAATACTGTAGTCGCTGCAGACGTAATAGTAATTCCCCGCTCCTGCTCCTGCGCCATCCAGTCCATCGTCGCAGCACCATCGTGCACCTCACCGATTTTATGGTTCACCCCTGAATAGTATAGGATACGCTCAGTTGTTGTAGTCTTACCTGCATCAATGTGCGCAGCAATACCTATGTTTCTGGTGAATTTTAAATCTCTAGCCATGAATATGAATACTATTAAAATCTGAAATGTGAAAAAGCCTTGTTGGCTTCAGCCATGCGATGGGTATCATCTTTCTTTTTGATCGCAGCTCCTTCACCCTTTGAGGCAGCGATAATTTCAGCTGCCAACTTATCCATCATAGTTTTCTCGCCACGCATTCTGGCGTAGTCGATAAGCCACTTTATGCACAGGTTCATTTTACGCTCAGGTCTTATTTCTACCGGCACCTGAAATGTAGCACCACCCACTCTTCTGCTTTTCACTTCAACAGCTGGCGTAAGGTTGCTCATCGCACGTTTCCAAACCTCTAGTCCACTCTCGTTTGTTTTCTTTTCTACCTGTTCAACGGCATCATAGAAAATTGTATAGGCTACGCTTTTCTTTCCTTCTTCCATTAAATAGTTAACAAACTTTGTTACCAGTGTATCCTGAAATTTAGGATCCGGCAGCAAATATCTTTTCTTGGGTTTTGATTTTCTCATCGCTTGTAAAGATTATTTTTTCTTTGCGGGAGCCGCAGCACCTGCTTTAGGTCTCTTTGCTCCATACTTAGACCTGCTTTGCTGGCGGCCGCCTACGCCGGCGGTGTCCAATGCTCCGCGTATGATATGATATCGTACTCCTGGTAGGTCCTTTACCCTGCCACCACGGATTAACACAATAGAGTGCTCCTGAAGGTTATGTCCTTCTCCGGGAATGTAAGCATTAACCTCCTTACCGTTGGTAAGGCGTACCCTGGCCACTTTGCGCATGGCAGAGTTGGGTTTTTTGGGTGTAGTTGTATACACGCGAGTGCACACCCCCCTGCGCTGAGGGCACGAATCCAAGGCTGGTGACTTTGACTTGAAGGTCAATTTCTTCCGTCCTTTTCTTACAAGTTGTTGAATGGTAGGCATTTATATTAAGCTTTGTGAACCTCTTAAAATTTAGGATTGCAAAGGTACCATAAGTAACAAAGGATGCAAAACCTTTTCCCAAGAATTTTACACCCTCCAGATATTAAGAAACCCTGATTCTAAGCGCTTTGGCGCTATGCTTCACCTACCGTACCACCAAAATTCATAGGGAATTTTGGGAGGTCTTCCGTACGCTTAATCGCCCCAAAACTGTTTTCATACTTCTCGATGTTATCCTTCAAAGCAAGCAAGAAACGTTTTGCGTGTTCCGGCGTAATAACGATACGCGATTTGACTTTAGCCTTTGGCACCCCGGGCATCAGGCGAATAAAATCGATCACAAATTCGCTGTTGGAATGGGCAATCATAGCGAGGTTGGAATAGATACCTTCTGCTATTTCCTCAGAAAGTTCAATGTTGATTTGGTTTTGAGCTTGAGGCTTGTTTTTGTTTTCTTCTGCCATGGCTATTATAGAAAAGGGTTGATTCTTGGATAGAATCAACCCTTTATATTTTACCTCTAATTAATCCTGAAGTTCTTTTTCACGATCAGGCGTTTTCTCAATAGAAACTTCAGCGTCGTCATACTCATCTTTATGTGTAACGACCATATCATTATACTTGCGTTGCCCGGTGCCTGCAGGGATGAGGTGACCAACAATAACGTTTTCCTTCAATCCCATCAGCCAGTCAGTTTTGCCGCGAATAGCTGCCTCGCTCAACACTTTTGTGGTCTCCTGGAACGACGCTGCTGATAGCCAGCTTTCTGTTTTCAACGACGCTTGCGTAATACCTTGCAAGGTAGGCCTTGAAACCGCAGGCATTGCATCACGTACCTCCACGAGCTTTTGATCCTTTCTGCGCAGCACTGAATTCTCATCTCTAAACTCACGGCCTGTAATGATTTGACCTGGTCTTAAATTCGGTGAGTCACCCGCGTCGATAACCACTTTCTTGTCCAGAATAGTGTCATTATCTTCCCTGAACTGCAGTTTATCAACATATTCGTTTGTTAAGAAACTGGTATCCCCCGGATCGATAATCTCAACTTTCTGCATCATTTG
>JAOUDZ010000067.1 GCA_029858965.1 Cyclobacteriaceae bacterium | reverse complement strand
ATTACTTTCCCTTAGCGAAACTCAGATTATTGCGTTACTGGGCAAGCCTGACCAAAATGAATTGCTGAAGCGCAACCAGAAATTTTACTATTACTTTGTAGAGTCGTCCACGGCATGCGACTCGTCGTACGCTGAACATCAAATGAAACTGGCAATCCGGTTTAACGCAATGGGGCTGGCGAGGGAGATCAGTTTAGAGAAATGAATCCCCATTAATGGCCTGCTTCGATGGTAAGCCTCTTGCATGCAAAAATACAACTCGTTAGTTTAAGTAATCTATATTAGGATTTTTCCATATTTGCTTGCTAATCGATATATTTCAAATGTATCCCCTGGTCTATTCAGTCTTGGTTTTTATCATTGGATTCGATTGAACGATTCTTGGGCAAATGAAATTCTATTTGAAACATTTCCATTTCCTAAAGTAATGTTATTCACTTACTTACTGCTTCTTGTTGGATTCGCGATCCTTATTAAGGGAGCAGATTTCCTTGTCACTGGCGCATCCTCAACCGCTAAGAAATACGGGATATCCAATCTCACGATAGGATTGACGGTTGTCGCATTTGGCACTTCCATGCCTGAGCTGATCGTAAGCCTGCTGGCAGCCTTAAATGGTGAAACTGATGCCTCCTTTGGAAATGTAATTGGCAGTAATAATTTCAACCTGTTGTTCATCATTGGAATCGCTGGAATAATTTTTCCTTTAGTCGTTCAAAATAACACCGTCAAATACGAAATTCCGATTTCCATGTTGGCCGCTGCTATCCTATTTCTCCTGGTTAATGATCAGAACCTATGGGGTTCGGAAAGAAATGTGTTAAGTCGATTGGATAGTATTATACTCCTCTTGCTCTTTGCAGGCTTCATCGTCTACGTTTACAAGACCATGACCAGGACAAGCGACCTTGGGCAAGGAGAGAAAATTAAGATATACAGTATACCAGTTTCGCTGGGGCTGATAGGGTTAGGCCTGGCGATGTTAATCGGCGGCGGAAAACTGGTTGTCGATAACGCAATTTTAGTTGCGCACCATTTTGGGTTGAGTGAGAAATTAATAGGACTTACTATACTTGCAGCAGGTACTTCTCTTCCTGAGTTGGCTACTTCTGCGGTTGCCGCCTACCGGAAAAACGCTGATATCGCGATAGGCAACGTGGTTGGTTCAAACATCTTCAACATCTTCTTTATCCTTGGTATAACGGGCCTTGTTAGACCCATATCTTATAATGTCTTGCTGAACTTTGATATTTACGTACTGCTTGTATCAACTATTATACTGATCATTTTTATGGTCACATTAAACCGACAAAAAGTCGATCGATGGGAAGCCGCAATATTGCTGATTAGCTATATTGCCTACGTCATCTTGTTGATCCAGATGGATTAATGTGTGACTCCCCTGTAAGGGACTAATCAATCCATGCACCTATTCCATTCAGGCATACATTGTGAAAAAAACCGACGACGCATGGGCATAGCAACGGATACCAAAACATGCACGGTAGAAATCTTAATGGCCCTGAAAGTCGGGAACAACAGAACGAGAAGGAATATTTGAATTGTCTATATTGCTTTTTGCCACTTTACCCCGTACACGCTGGCATCAAAACAGGAATAGAAAACGGGACGAGATAAACGGAGAAAAATTATATTTACATATATATCCATGGAAAAAGTTGCTGTTATCGGTTCGGGAACAATGGGAAATGGCATTGCGCACATCTTTGCACAGTACGGTCATCAGGTTTCGCTCATTGATATATCAAAGGAAGCACTGCAAAAAGCTTTGGTTACCATTGAAAAAAATCTTGCAAGGCAGGTGGAAAAAGGGAGTATCACGGCCGAAACGAAAACCCGGGCAGTAGACAATATCACAACACAAACCGACATGCCATCGGGTGTTGCAGGCGCATCGCTCATCGTGGAAGCCGCCACAGAAAATGTTGATCTTAAACTTAAGATATTCCAGCAGCTTGATGCCTGTGCAGATCCTGAAAGTATCCTTGCCTCAAACACGTCTTCCATTTCCATCACAAAAATTGCGTCGGTTACAAAGCGCCCCGAAAAGGTTATTGGCATGCATTTCATGAACCCTGTGCCGCTCATGAAATTAGTGGAGGTAATCCGTGGCTATTCCACCAGCGATACGGTAACAAAAACGGTGATGGAAATTTCTCAAAGACTGGAAAAAATACCCGTTGCCGTAAACGATTACCCGGGATTTGTAGCCAATCGCATCCTTATGCCGATGATTAATGAAGCAATCTGTGCACTGCATGAAGGCGTGGCAGGGGTAGCAGAAATTGACACGGTAATGAAACTGGGCATGGCGCACCCAATGGGACCCTTGCAGCTTGCCGATTTTATTGGCCTGGACATCTGTCTGTCCATTCTCAATGTTCTCTATGAAGGTTTTGGTAACCCCAAGTATGCACCCAGCCCGTTGCTGGTGAATATGGTCCAGGCTGGCCACAATGGAATGAAGTCAGGAGTCGGATTCTATCAATACACGAAGGGTAGCAAAGAACTTGTAATCAGCCCGCGGTTTAGCGCGTAAGCTGTTAAAAAGGAATGCCACTTTCGTGGCTTTCCTTTCATTTCTTCAACAAGTCCCTGATCTCCGTTAGTAGCGCGATATCCGCAGGGGGTGGCGCGGGTGCCGCCGGAGCGGCTTCTTTCTTCTTTTGCGCAGCCGTTGCCGCTTTTACAATGATAAATAAAACAAAGGCAATGATGATGAAGTTGATCACCGCCGACAGAAAATTGCCATACTTTACGCTTCCGAAAATTGTCAGCTCCTCTAACTTCGTTAGGTTGGCAGCATCAAGCGCCGGCTTCAGCAGAAGCGGCGATATGACGTCATCTATAAGCGATCCAATAATTTTGCCGAAGGCTCCTCCTATGATTACAGCAACGGCAAGGTCGATGACATTACCACGCATGGCGAAAGCTTTGAATTCTTTAAGCATATTAGGTCTGGTTAGGTTAAAAGAAATAATCCTATTAAAGAAAGTAACAAACCTGCATTTAACCAAAACATTTCTCAGGCAATCAATTGAACCGCATAACTACTTACAGCCTGGCAATGAGCGATCCGGCACCGGGATGGCGCGTAAAAGACTTATTATACCGTCCGGGAAGTTGAACGGCGGTACTACTCCACCAGATTGAGTGGGTTTCGCAACCCTGAGTATCCAATTAACTCAACGCCGGCATTTCCGATAAACATAGCCGCATTTACTTTTACCGGAATACGATTCTTATCATCAGAAAACCATGCGGTGATGGAATTCTCACCCTCAAAAACTTTATTTTTTGGCATCACCGGCTTGAATACGATCGATCTTATTCTGCCCGCCTTTACACGAATACTTTCCTTCCCCGCGTAAACGATCTTAAAATTGTAAAATTGATCTTCAAAGAAACCCTTTACGGAAACAGTGTCTCCAATTTTGATACTGGAAAAATCCATATTCCGCAGCAGCAGAAAACCTGCGATCATATCACGGACCTGTGGCGGCGCATCATAATATTTTGGTTCCTTGAACTTACCGGTGTCATTGTCAAGGGTTTTAACTTCAATCTTTCTATTGACATGATCAAAGTTGGTCCACTCATCCCGCTTGTACCGCCCCTCACGGATAAAACGATAAAACTGGTGTGGCACGAGTGCTACCGTATCGACATACGCACCCCACCGGTCATCGACGTCAGCCACCCAATCCACCAAACCTACCGTCTTGCCGTAAACATCTACCTTAAAACAATCACGGTTATTGATTCTGAAATAGTCAGGGTGAATATTCACACTACCTTTCCCGACGGTAAACAGGCCATACGTCATTTTGAAAGTAATAACTTCTCCACGTTGAAAGCTTTCGTTTGCAACCGGGGGATAAGCATTATTACTGTCCGTGACGAACCCGGAAAGTACCGCAACAAGAAATAAACTAAATAGAAGTTGCTTCATAGTCTATTCTCAAATTTACATAAACCATATTAACCAGTGTTATCGTTTATGAAATTCAAAGGTTGTGCCAACCTTACGATAGCGGCTAAACTGAGACATTATTCTCCCGCAATGCCTCATTCAGGGATGTTTTTTTATCCGTACTTTCCTTGCGCTGACCAATTATTAACGCACACGGGACGTGAAAATTCCCGGCTGGAAATTTTTTCTCATAAGTGCCCGGAATGACCACCGACCGTTCCGGAACATATCCTTTAAACTCAACGGGCGCCCCGCCTGTTACATCAATTATTTTTGAGCTTCCCGTCAGCACAACGTTAGCACCCAGAACCGCCTCTTTACCAATGCGGATACCTTCAACAACGATGCAACGGGATCCAATAAATGCACCATCCTCTATTATAACCGGCGCGGCCTGTACCGGCTCTAACACGCCACCGATGCCAACACCACCACTCAAATGCACATTTTTGCCAATCTGCGCACAACTGCCAACGGTTGCCCAGGTATCAACCATCGTTCCTTCATCTACGTAAGCGCCAATGTTTACGTACGAAGGCATCATGATCACACCTTTGCTTAGAAAAGATCCGTAACGTGCAATGGCATGCGGGACAACACGAACACCGAGTTCCTTATAATTGCGCTTTAATGGAATCTTATCATGAAATTCAAAAGGTCCAACTTCAACAGTCTCCATCTGCTGAATTGGGAAATATAGTATAACCGCCTTCTTGATCCATTCATTAACCTGCCAGCCCGAAGCCACGGGCTCCGCTACCCGCAGCTCACCTTTGTCCAGTTTTTCGACTACGGTGCGAATGATCTCCTGATTCTCAGGGTGTTGAAGGAGTGAACGATCTTCCCAGATTTTTTCTACGCGTTGTTTCAATTCCATTATCTTAGATTTAAATCAGCATGCAAGAAATAAAAAAAAGAAGAATAGTCCTCGCCTCTGTCCTGAAACCCTTAAATGATCCCAGGATGCTTGAAAAGCTGGCGATGAGCCTTCACAATGCAGGTTATCGCGACATCCATATCATTGGTTTCCCCACCAAATTAACAAGGGAAATTCATAGTGGCATCACTTTCCATCCGCTGCGTGCGTTTACGCGATTGTCGGTTCAGCGAATGCTCGCCTCATGGAAGATCCTGCTTACAGTGATCAGCCTTAAGCCCGCGCTGTTCATCATCACCACCCACGAGCTGTTATTTGCAGCAATTGTGCTGAAAGTATTGACGCGCTGTCGTATCGTCTACGACATACAAGAGAATTATTATAAGAATATTCTGGGGACTAACGCATTTCCTCGCCTGCTGAGATATCCAATTGCATTTTATGTCAGGTTAAAAGAAAAAATGATGTCACCGTTTTTCGATGCATTGTTTCTGGCTGAAAAATGTTACCGTGAGGAGTTGCGTTTCGCAGGGAAGCATCACGTTTTGCTCGAGAATAAATGCGTTGTCCCAAAGGACTTTAAAAGAACACCCACTGCATCAGGCACCACGCTCCTCTTTACGGGTACGCTGGCTAAAAGCACGGGAATATTTGAAGCGATTGACCTGGCAGAAAAGCTCCATCAGGCAGACGCAAAAATAAGGTTACACATTGTCGGGTATTGCGCCATGCACGCGACCTGGGAGCAACTCAAGCTGCGGATAGCGGGGCATCCTTTTATACAACTCTCGGGAGGCCGCGAACTGCAACCACATGACGTTATCATGGAGGCTATTGGCCACGCAACCTTTGGTATCGTATATTACCCGCCCGCTCCGCACACACGCAATAGAATACCGACGAAACTATTCGAGTATCTGGCCTGCGGACTTCCGGTTTTACTGCAAAATGACAAGCATCTGACGGCAATTGCCGATTCGGTTGACGGCGCTATCGCTGTGGACTTCGATAATGTTAATGCGGCTGACTTAATTCACAAAATGTCGTCTGTACACTTCTATAGCAGTCCATCGACCGCTTTCATTTGGGAAACGGAAAAGACTCTCCTGATCAATCAGATACAGGAAATATTCCACGACCAGGCATAGCCGAAACCTGCAGAAATCGCACTTTTGGGTGTAGCGCCATCTTCATCATAATATGTGTCTGCGTGGACAGAAATAAATTATTCTAAATTTTTTTTTAGACTGATCTAAATTTTTATCTTTGAAGATCTGTTTGAAAAACAAATGTTGAGTTTTACTGAAGAAAACTATCTCAAGGCTATCTACCACCTGTCGGAAGACGGATCGAAATCCGTCCTTACCAACGCCATCGCCGAGGTAACCAAAACCAGGGCTGCATCGGTTACGGATATGATCAAAAAGCTTTCCGCAAAAGATTTCATATCGTATGAAAAGTATTATGGTGTGAAAATTACCAAACAAGGGAGAGTCGAAGCGTTGCAGGTCATCCGGAAACACCGGCTATGGGAGACATTTCTTGTTCAGAAATTACAATTCAACTGGGATGAAGTCCATGAAATCGCAGAACAACTTGAACACATTCAATCTTCCCTGCTTATCCGTAAGCTGGATGAATTTCTTGGCTACCCATCCACCGATCCGCATGGCGAGCCCATCCCGGATAAACATGGGAAGGTAAGCAAGCAGGCTCAGATAGAGCTCGACAGTTTAGCCCCGGGTTACAAAGGTGTAATTATAGCGGTCAAGGATTCCGATTCAAATCTTTTGAAATACCTCAACAGGATTGGTGCTAAACCAGGAAAGCGCATAAAGATTATCACCAAGGAAGAGTACGATGAAAGTCTTGAAATAGAAATCGGCAAAAAGAGAATGTCCATCTCAAAATCCGTCTCGCAAAACATTTACGTTACGGTATAACCAGCATAGTAATGGAATCAGACCACAAAGTCCAACGAAAATCCCTGAGCGAGGTCAACGCTTCAATTGATGCAGGTACCCGAAAAGGATGGCGCAAAGCTTTGGCCTTCATGGGTCCTGCCTATCTGGTGAGCGTTGGCTATATGGACCCTGGCAATTGGGCAACAGACATCGCCGGGGGAAGCAAGTTTGGCTACGCGCTTATATGGGTATTGCTGATGTCCAATCTGATGGCCCTTTTGCTGCAAAGCCTCAGTGCCCGGCTGGGTTTAGTGAGGCAGTTGGATCTGGCCCAGGCATCGCGCAGTACATACAGCAAACCTGTGAATTTCTCCCTTTGGATCCTGGCAGAAATAGCGATCGCCGCCTGCGATTTAGCCGAAGTCCTGGGTATGGCCATCGGATTGCAGCTACTATTTAATTTGCCGTTGATTTGGGGCGTCAGCCTTACCGTGCTCGACACACTCCTGTTGTTGTTGTTGCAAAGTTATGGCATGCGCAAAATTGAGGCCTTTATTATCGCACTGGTAGCCATCATCGGCGGCGCCTTTGTCATCGAAATGGTACTGGCAAAGCCTGATATGGGGGCATTGGTTACAGGATTTGTGCCCTCATTACCCGGTGAAGAAGCGCTTTACATTGCTATCGGCATCATCGGCGCAACGGTTATGCCACACAACCTCTATTTACACTCCTCATTGGTTCAAACGCGAAGGATTAACACAACAGAAAGAGGAGTCTGGTCCGCTATCAAATACAATTTTATCGATTCAGCCATTGCCCTCAATGCAGCGTTTTTTGTGAATGCTGCCATCCTGGTGCTTGCTGCTGCTACCTTTTTTAAAGCTGGGCTGCACGATGTGTCGGAAATACAGGATGCGCATAGATTCCTGGCCGATTTACTCGGAACACAATTGGCCCCCGTACTATTTGGTGTCGCGTTGGTCGCTGCGGGGCAAAGCTCCACTATCACAGGTACCTTGGCGGGTCAGATTGTCATGGAAGGCTACTTGAACCTGCGCATTACTCCCTGGTTGCGGCGAATTATCACCAGGCTTATCGCCATCATTCCCGCATTAATTGTAATATTGGTTTATGGTGAATCAGAAACCGGGGCCATGCTTATTTTCAGCCAGGTGCTGCTCAGCATGCAGTTGGGTTTCGCCATCATACCGCTCATTCACTTTACAAGCGACAAATCAAAAATGGGGGTATTCGCCATTAAGCCGTGGGTAAAAATTGCAGCATGGGGCATCGCAACGGTTATTATTGCACTCAACATTAAACTTGTGCAACAAGAGGTAAGTGGCTGGTTGGCTGATGCTGGTGAAAATGCGTGGATTATCTGGATCACCGTTGTGCCCGTTTGTTTGGCTGCCTTGTTGTTATTACTCTACATAACTTTTAAACCATTTATTGAAAGACGCGGTGCGGAAAGAGCCGCCAGAATACCTCATGGTACAGCGGTAGCGTTGGATGTTTCCAGCGGCCCGGTATACAATCGGATTGCCGTCACCCTTGACTTCACGTCTGTCGATACGCTGACCATTCAAAGTGCGATAGCACAGGGTGGCAAGCAGGCCCGTTATGTCTTGCTGCACGTGGTGGAGACTGCCGGCGCCATGGTCTATGGCAGTGATATTGCCGACCACGAGTCCAGTGAAGACAAGGTATCACTGGAAAACTACAGGAGCCAATTAGTAAACCTTGGGTACAACGTTGAAGTCATGATCGGATACGGCAACCCCCAGCGGAGAATACCAAAAATGGTGACGGATTTCCAGGCAGACCTGCTGGTAATGGGTGGTCATGGCCATAAATTCTTCAAAGACTTGATTTTTGGCACTACCGTGGACACGGTGAGGCACCGGGTGAATATTCCAGTGCTGATTGTGCGGGAATAACAAGATCGCAGGATTTTGATAGTTAGAAGATTGGTTACCTGGAAGATTGGAACACAATTTAGCTTCTTTGAAGCATATTTCTTGCAGTCCCTTGCGCAAGAAGTATCTTGCAGCTGATGGCTCCTTATCCGGAAGAAACAATCGTAGCACTCGCCACCGCGCAGGGTATTTCAGCCATTGCTGTGATCCGGCTGTCGGGCAACGATGCCATTGAGATCACGCAAAAGTGCTTCAGTGGCAAGAACCTGCTTTCGCAGCCATCGCATACCATACATTTTGGTACCATCCGGGATGGAGAAAAAATCATCGATGAAGTCCTGGTTTCCATATTTAAAGCACCCCATTCTTTCACCAGGGAAAACAGCGTCGAAATTTCCTGCCATGGCGCTGCCATAATTGTCAAGGAAATCATCAAAGTCCTCCTGAAAAACGGGGCACGACTGGCTGAGCCTGGCGAATTTACAAAAAGGGCTTTCCTCAGCGGGCGCTTTGACCTTGCCCAAGCGGAGGCTGTGGCTGATTTGATTAATGCTGAAACTGACAATGCCAGGCAGGCCGCGCTGAACCAGATGCGTGGCGGATTCTCGAAAGAGATTGATCACCTGCGGGATCAACTCATACACTTTGCTTCTTTGATCGAACTGGAGCTTGACTTCGGCGAGGAAGATGTAGAATTCGCCAGACGGGATGATTTAAAAAAACTGATTCATGAGATTCAATCATACCTGCAGTCACTTATCGATTCCTTCGACCAGGGCAATGTAATCAAGAACGGCATCCCTACTGTAATTGCAGGGAAACCCAATGCCGGGAAGTCCACCTTGCTCAATACACTCCTCAATGAAGACAGGGCTATTGTGTCGGAGATACCGGGTACAACGCGCGACTCCATTGAAGATGAGATGATATTGGGTGGCATCAATTTCAGATTTATCGACACCGCCGGGCTGCGCGACACGCAGGATGTAATTGAAGCCATCGGCGTTGAGCGAACACGTGAGCGTATGAAGAAGGCTTCACTTATTATTTACTTGTTCGACCTTTCAAATACGACCCTTGATGAAATCGCAACGGAAGAAGAATCGCTTAAGCAATTGGGTATTCCCTATATCAAAGCCGGAAACAAAGTTGATAAAGCGGACCCCAAACTCGTTGAGGTTTTAAAAGGCCATGATTTTATTTTCATCAGTGCTTCCAACAAAACCAACATTGCAGCATTAAAAGAGAAGGTCCTCTCCTACTTTCATGTCAAGACGGTAAAGGCAGGCGATGTTATGGTGACGAACTTGCGGCACTATCATAACTTATTGCAGACTAAAACATCATTGGACAATGTTCTTGCAGGGATGGAGAATGGGGTTACGGGAGATTTTCTGGCGATGGATATCCGGCAATCACTGCATTACCTGGGTGAGATCACCGGTGCAATTACAACGGACGACCTGTTAACAAACATTTTTTCCAGGTTTTGTATCGGAAAGTAACCAGCCTAAACAAACAAGCAAGAAACCTGCAAGAAACCGCCTGAATTCCTCTATTTTGTGGTTCTTGTTCCAAAAGCATTTGGATAAATCTGAATACAAATACAAGGGTGTATCAACCTATTACTTGATCATAATCTCAAAACTTCCATCCCATTTTTTGGGCACACCTTTACTAATCAGATCGCTAGTGTATTCGGCCATATACTTATATCCTTTAGATCGTGACTGTTTCATGGTCTGATTATACAATTTGTGGAAAATCGCATGCGCTTTTTCAAATTTTTTTCCTGAATAATTTGCTAATGCATTTTTTAATTCCCCTATTTCCTCCTTCATCTGAATAACTTCTGTGGAATTATCATCGGTACACACTAATTCCGCTAAAGCAACAGGCTTTGACTTCCCCATCAATTTATATTTTCCAAGTGGCCTTAAAATAAAATTGTGATTTTCGGGAAGAAGACTATATAGGGATTCGCTTACAATTATTGCGGCTCCCAACACTTTTGTAAGACCTTCTATTCGCGAGGCTATGTTCACCGAGTCTCCGATCACACTCAACGATCTTTTTTGCGGTGAGCCAATCATACCTGAGATGCAATTCCCATAGTTAATACCAATACCCGCTTGTATTTTATTTTTATTTTCAGGCTGTTGTCTGTTAAAACGAATGAGTTCTTGCTTCATCATCAGCGCTGAAATGCAGGCATTTTCGGCCAATGACAGTTTAGTGGAACTGTTTGGGAAATATAACGCCATAATTGCATCGCCAATGTATTTGTCAATGATGCCTCCCTGGATGTGAATATACTTCGACATGGTGGAGAGGTAATGATTTAATAATTCAATGAGGCTATTCGCATCACTGTTTTCTGATAGTTTGGTGAAATCCCGGATATCCGAAAAAAGGATAGCGATATTGGATGACTTGCCTTGAAACCCTTCCCTACCTGTTTCATTCAGAATAATTTCAATCTGCTCCTGTCCGATAAATCGACCAGCTGCATGTAATAACCACCCATCCTTGTGGCGCTCTTTTAACGTACTTTCAAACTCCTTTCTTAACGCGGTGTTTTCAGTTTGATCCAATAGTGAAATTGCCTTTCTCAGTTGAAGGGACGACTCGTTATAATATCCTGATTTATCGAGGGCTTGTGATTGATAATAATAGAAGTGTGCTTTCTCTGTAATTGAATTGGTGAAGTCATTCATATAGGCTTCCTCCGTCTTATGGAAATACTTCCTGGCCACAAAGGGCTTGCCATTGAAGAGTGCCATTAGTGCAAGTAGATAGTCAATGCGAGACTGGAGTATCTTTTGGTTATCACGATTGTTTTCTTTGCCGGATATTTTGCGAAGCCTTGAAATGATCTGCCTGGACTTGACTACCTCATGAGTTTGTAAGTAGTAATAGGCCAATGTGTATAACGCATAAAACTCAATCTCGCTTCCGGCTTTTTTTGCGTTTTCGATGCTACGATCGATATATTTTATAGCGCCTTGAAAATCCTCTAATTCAACCAGACAGCTAGCGATCTGATTCATCATTTTTGATTTCAAACTTTCTTCTCCTGCTGATTTTTCAAGAATCTTCAGGTCCAGCTCAAGGTGTTTGATTGCTTGTTTAAAATTTCCTATCCCGAAATACAGACGACCAAGGTTCCCATGCGTTAGGGCAACGGACGGCTCATCGTTGAACTCCTTCTTGATTTTCAACGATTCCTGAAACAATAGCAACGCATCTTTATAAAACCCGATAGTTTGGAGTACCTGCGCATAGGTGTCTGAAACTCTTGATCTATAATACCGGGCTGCTTTAATATTTGCGATGTTTAGGTAATCAATGCTTCGGTTGAGAGATTCAAATGCGATGTGATAATGGTTCGGTCCTTTCTTAATGAACAGGAACCCCCGGACGTGGTAATAAATGCCCAGTTCAAAATGAGATAAATGATGTTGAACTTGCGATAAATAGTGTTCGGTAATTTCAATTTCACGCCTGAACATTACAGGGCTGTAGGCAATGCCGATGAAAAATAATATGACTTCGAAAAAAGTACTTTGCCGCGAGTCGGCATCACCGATAATGAAAAGGGACTCCTTGCTGTATTGTAAAGCCAGTACCTTCCTAAAAACGTTTTGACTTATTCCCGGTATTGGTGAATCGTGTTTCATCCGAATGGATCGCTCGATTGCATATTTGTTTCAGGCTATCTGTTTACCAACTCCAGATTTTCATCCAACTCAATAAAAAGTAAATCTCGGGTATCCTTGGTTGGTCGTACCCAGGCTACAATAGCCACGCCTCCGGAATTGGTGGGCGTCATTCTGTATTTCTCCAGTTTGAAAGGAATGAATTCATCGAGGTATTTTTCGCTCTTTATAGAATTGTCTTTGATAACGGTAAGCAGTAAAGAACCTTTAAAGGCATTCTCAGTGTTGACGGCTGGGTTGCTGGTCATGCGGGCGTAGAACACCTTGTCCTTCTCCCTGCTGTATTCCAGTTGGTGTTCCTTATCGGCAGAACTTGCAACCATATTCAATACCGCTGTTTGATTAAAGTCTCCATCAAGGATGGCCAGCTGCGTTTTTGGATTCACCACATTAAGTGGGGCAAAGACAGCATTAGTAAATGCCACATTGATGAGTACTGCTGAACCATCCTGATAGGGAACGGCTTTATACATGTTTTGCAACGGCAACGTCCCAAGTACAAAGTTATCTTTCAACACCGCACTGCCGTTGGCATTCACTTCAAGTATCTGCGTACCCGGAATTGGTTCATCAATCTTCATTGAAACGTATGATGATGGTAAAGCAGCTGGATTCCACGTGGCACCATCTGTCAGGTAGCCCATCATTACGAAACCAGGCGCAATAAGTGGGCCTTGAGCAATGATGTTCTCATCTGGTATTGGCGAATAAGGTATTGTATTGCCTACAATCCATTCCTGACTCTGATTCGGATCGTCATTGAATGGACCAGGAAAAATCGGGAAACCACCCCAATCAATATTCCATGGAACTAGATCAAACGCACCATCTTCCCCCTGATCGCGAAAGGAAGCCATAAGCTGTTGATTGTGGGTAACATCCCAGACTTCGAAGGGTACATCTACATAATCCTGGTATTCCCAACCAGGTCCAGGCTGAAAATTGAAGTGTCTGTTGAAACGGTGTGCCTTTTGTCCTTTGCCAGGTCCAAACCTCATTTCAATATTTATAATCGGCGGTAAAAAAAATTCTGTATATCGTATATAATAAAATGATTTTGCGGTATTTTCATAAGTCCAAGCATAATGTGGTGGACCATTGTACGTTGTAATGAAATAGTTGTTTCCGTTCCTATCACTCAAATAAACAAAAGCGGGCCGCTTCTCCCAATACTTCATGGGCTGCTTAAATTCCAGTGTTCCATTCTCGGTAAACTTGTGAAAATCCGGTGCTGCCACTCCGCCAATTGTGATAAAACCTTCGTCTAAAGTCCGGAAAGTTTGAGAGAGCGGACGTTCACCACCATTAGCAGAAAAATATTCGGCCTGACCCGTTTCCGGATGAAGATTGAAAAACAAGTTTCGACACAAACAATTTTGGTCTGGTGTGAAATAGAGTATTCCATTATCATCTGATACGTAATTAGGGCCCACAGCAGATGTAAGAAAAAAGCCGCTAGTAGAGGCTAACGGAGAATCATCAGGAGGTATGCCGGCGTCAAAGACATGGGCAAAATTACCAATGAAGCCATCTTTAACCGGAAACTTCACGGTCTTGGTTTTTTGAACAATTCCGCTGGCATCAGCATTTACCACTACATAGTCTGTTTGCCAGTTGGTTTCAAATCCCCCATAGTTTGCATCATAAGACAGCGTAAATACATAACTGCCGTCCTCTTTCTGTCTGAAATAATAGATGTCAGGCGCAGTTCCCTCAAGAGAGCCACCGTTTAATGGTGCGTTGAAATCGTGAAGTTGGATCTGCTCAAGACCCGTTTTGGGCAGATTGGTCATAACCTCTTCGCTAAGACATCCGGTAAAAAGGAAAAAGACGTAAACAATGTTTGGCATCCATCTTTTATTGAATGATTGTTTCACTTTTTCCCAACTAAATAATTCGTTCGAGTTCATGTATTCTATTTCGGGGCCGTTACCAC
Source organism: Cyclobacteriaceae bacterium (assembly GCA_029858965.1). Classification (GTDB taxonomy): domain Bacteria; phylum Bacteroidota; class Bacteroidia; order Cytophagales; family Cyclobacteriaceae; genus Chryseolinea. The sequence continues at coordinate 9,299 of JAOUDZ010000067.1, read as the reverse complement.
ATCCAGATTTTCGTCAAACTCCATAAATATCAGGTCGCGTGTGTTGTCGGTGGGGCGCACCCAGGCTACGAATGCAACTCCTCCTTCACGGGTGGGCGTAATCCTGTACTTTTCCACATCAAAATCCAGGTACTTTTCAATCAGATTGTTATTGATGACCGTGGAAAGCAGAAGTGAAGTTCTGCTTGTTGTACTATTTGGGTTGGTGGTAATACGCCCATAGAAGACCTGCTCACTATTGCTTTCCATTTGATGACCGTAATCGTAAGGTGTTGATTGAACCGGAATGACATTTGTTTGGTTAAAATTCGCATCCAGAAAAACCAATTGTGTGGGTTGATATCCAAAGTCACCCAAATGAGGGTCTGACGGGTCGACAGTTACTTGTGGGGCATTGATCAGCACAACAAAACCATCCAGCACGGGAACCGACTTGTATAGTGTTTTGAAACTCACCCCGTTTCCCCCCAACTCAAAATTCTCTTGCACCACCGATGCGCCATTGGCATTTACTTTAATAATCTGCGGTCCGGGTCTTGTGTGCGAATTTGACCAAGTGAAAGAAGCAGCCGGCAATGCGCTGGGATTCCAGGTAGTCCCTTCAGCCAGATAAGGCCATACAAAGTTATTGATCTCGTCAGACAAAAATCTCCTGTTCTTAATAAACGGATCTGGCGTTTCAGCATATTCTTCAAGATTAATCCAAATAATTTCACGACTCATTGTGGGGTCAGCCCAATTCTGATCATCGTAATTGAATGATACAAGATCAAAATAGCCATCGCCACGCTGATCGCGGAATGAAACCATTACCTGCCGATTGTCTTCCCATACTTCGAAAGGCACTTCAACATAATCCTGGTAATAATCAAACTTGTCGAATCGGTGTGCCATCTGCTTTTTTCCAGGTCCAAACCTGATTTCGATAGGTCTATACCATGTTTTACTTAATAAAACATAGAAAAAAGATTTCGCGTTATTTACACTAAACGATTCAAAGATTTCATCGTTTATTTTTTCTGGACCATAAGGAGAAAACTTAGGATATGCGTTGAAAGAATAGCCGCTATTGTATAGCGCAACAAAATAGAAGTCTCCATCGCGCTCTGTCAGATAAGCATAGGAGGGTCTTGCCTCCCAGTATAACATAGGTTGTCTGAATTGAAGACTACCAGATGCGGAATATTTTGCAAAATCTGGTGAACCCTCAAATCCTACTGTTATAAAGCCTCCGTCCGAAGTTCTGAACGAGCGGGAAAAAGAAGGTGCTGTGCCCACTGAAATAAAATTCGTATTACCGGTTTCGGGATTCAGATTGAAGAATTGATCCCTGCAAAAACAATTATTATCAAGCTGGTAGTAAAGCAATCCAAGTTCATCGGCAATGTAACTGGGACCGGAAGTCGTGCGATTAATAGGCATCGGATAAAAACTGTTTGGACTATAATATGTGGTGGCAGGCGGGGCATCCCAGACATACTCAAACGTTCCCGTGATACCATCTTTTGAAGGAAGCTTTTTCAGTTCTGTTTTCTGAACGATGCCTGTCTTATCTGCGGTCACAAGCACATAATCTGTCTGCCAATTCGTTTCAAAGTTTCCGTAATTCGTAGAAGTCAGCATAAACACATAACTTCCATCTTCCTTTTGCTTAAAGTAATAGATATCGGGTGCGGTGTTATCCAATGTTACTCCGCTTAATGGAACATTAAAATTTCTCATTTGAATCTTAACCGGCCCGAGATTTGGGTCTGCTACCTGCACCTCTTCATTCAGGCAACCTGCTAACATTAAAAAAGAGGTTATGATTACAGGCCAACCTCTGAAAGTCCTCTGTCGCTTCACTATCTGCATTAATTTTCGCATGACACTCACGGCAATTTAACATTGTAGAAAAGTTTTGATATACCAAAGGATATCAGTAGTGTGCTGCTTTTAAAATCATCCTCAATCCACTCAAAAGTTGCAGCACGCCCGGGATCGGAAAAGCGGTTATCAGCGTCCGTCATATTCTGGATACCGAATTCGTATCGCACACTCAGACTAAACATCCACTTGTCCTTTTGTGGCAAATTTACTTTCAACTCCAATAAAGGGCGCCATTGATTCTTTGCACGCTGCGGCAGGGTGGAGTAACTAAAATCAATTTCGTCACTGGAGCTATTTCGGTTTAAGACCAGGTAGCCATCTGCTGTCTGCAATGTGGCATAAGCCACACCCGCATATGCCTGCAAACTGAATTTTTTCAGATTATAAGAATACCCCAAGGCCAATTGCCATTGTGAGCGGCTTTCTTTTTCGGTCAATAAGCCTGTATTGAGGCTGTCTTCATTCTGAATGGTAAAAGAATAATGCTGCCACTCATAACCTACCCGTGCGGAAATATTTTTGGTGAAATAGTAATTCGCTGAAAGCCCTATGTGAACTCCCGTATTTCCTTCATACGAAACTGCAGCAGGGAGTAGCCGGGTGTTATAAACTTGATTAACCTTAAAGAACGGCTGCACCACGCCAAGGTTAGCGGTCACTTCAACCAATGGATGCACCTTGAAATGCTCTACACGTTTTTTAAACTCCGGCGGGTCTTGCGGCGTGAATTCGTATTGGGGATTGTTCTTCAGCATGTGCAACAACGAGGTATCGGCCCGCTCAAAATTTCTGGAGAAGATAGCACTCAACGCTATCAGCCGGTACGCTTCTGTTTTTTGATCTTTATCAAAGCCACTGGCAAGGCAGGTAGCCAGTAAGGTACGTACTTCGCCAAATCGTCCGGTGTAGTAAGCCCGCTCCGCCTGGATCAACGTTTGGCCGCAATCATCCTGGGCTTGAAGGGCCTGATTATACCCTATCAAGGCAAGGCATAAAAGCCATGTACAATTATTTTTCATTTGTCACAGGTTTTCTGGTAGGGAATATCGCTGCCCACAAAATTGCTCCATTCTTTTTCCGTCATATTGCGCTTTATCTTATTGCAGATATCCGTGGAATAGAATTCCATCTTAAGCGGAAAATAGCGCAGGCTCCCGAGCGCATCTCCCGTAGTAAGATCTCGACCATTGGGATTGAAGGTTGCCTGCAACACCCAACCGCCATGATCGGCAAAAACCACCTGGCGCTCATTGATCGATTTCATATTCCATAACATGGAAGTGCCATCGTAGCTTGCCGATAAAAGAAATAAATCATCCGCGCTGAATTGCAGATCGCTTACCATCGCCTGGTGGCCGGTAAGTGACTGGCTGATTTCTGAGCTTGCTACATCCCACAACACAATGGAACCATCTTCTTTTCCAATGGCCAGCATCGTCCCTGCTGTATTAAATTTTACTTTGGTTACGGGCTTTGCCCCACTCACTTTTCCGATTTGGGTGGTTCCGTTATCAGACATTTTCAGCAACAGCACTTCACCGTTGGAAAGTCCTGCAGCCATGATGCCGTCCTTGTTATTAATAGAAAGAGAATTCACAACACCACCGGTAATCATGATGGGGGTGGATTCATACGTGCCAACATCCCATCTCAAAATAGTTTTGTCATTGCTTACGGTATATAAGTATTTATGGGCATCAAATGCCAATGCCCATAAGGCGGATTGATAGACATCCAGCTCCCTCACCTTTTTCAAAGTCATAGCATCATAAATCAGTAGTTTCCCTTCCTCGGATCCGATGGCGATTAATTTTTTATCAGCACTAAGGGCTATACATTGAAATACATAAGGATATGAATCAACCGGGGTCACGGTAGGCGGATTCGTACTCAAATCCGCCTTAATTATTTTTCCATCGGCACCTGCGGTAATAAAGATGTTAGGGGCCAATGCAATAAGTCCTTTCACAGCTCCCTGGTGCAAGGATGTAGTATTAAACTTATCGCTATTGACGGCTTCATATGCAGCATACAGTCCGTTATAAATATCAGGCTGGAATGCATACCCATTATATTGATGGTTGAAAATGTAGGCTTGCTGGGCAACCAATACTTTCTGATCCGCGTCTTGCAACTGTGAAGCTTTTGCACCCATCGCCTGGGCAATTGCAAGCATGCGGAAGCGCGTAGCATTCTCTTTTTCCTGATTGGCTAATTGAGAATTTTTTTCTGCCAATTGTGAGTATTTCTCTGCTTCCAGCTTTGCCGCATCGGCTTTCTCCTTTTCTTCCACCGCGGCTTTTCGGCCCTCTTCTGCATTTACACGCAGCGCGTTGGCCAACTGCCGCTGACGTTCAGCCTCCTGTTTTTGTGTAAGAGCGATGGCGGATTGCTCCTGTGCAATCTTTGCCTGCCTGTCGGCCTCCCGTTGCTTTTGTTCGGCCAGTACTCTTTGCTGCTCTGCAAGTTCTTTTTGTTTTAATGCCTCCGCTGATTGTTCCCGGGCAAGGGTTGCGTTTTTATCAGACTCCGATTTTTGTCGTTGAGAATATACCAGGCCAAAAATGGAGGTAAGCAGGAGGAATGAGATAACACCCAGCACCGCATAAAACTGCTTGCGGCTCCTGTTCTTCTTCCGCACCGCTGCTTTGCTCTTCTCGATGAACTCCCTCACGGGACCCGAAAGGTTCAACTTCGTTTCATACGGGGCAATGTATGCCAAATCACTTTCATTGAGCAAGAAGTTTCTCTTATCATGTTCGCCAAAGGCATAGGTGATAAAATGATTCACTTCAATGAGGTCACGTTCATAGGTGGTAATCTTCTCAAAGATTTTTGCCGCAATGCTGTCGTGGCGAAGTTCGTAACGGCCCGCTTCGTCTTTATCTTTTAATATTCTCCGGTTCACCAGTTCCTGGATCAGGATGTCCACTTGTTTTTCACCCAGATCCTGCCCGATGGTTTTCACAAATTCAGCCGCTTGCTGCATTGAAATCTGTTTCTTCGTAGCGTCCGTGGAAACAAAAGCTTTTAACAAGGCCAGGGCCTTTTCACTCTCGGGAATCAGTTCAATCTGCTCATCCAGAAATTGGGACAGCACGTCTCCCACATTACCCAACTCTTCCAGCAATGCATTGGAGAAAATAATTTTACCTTCTTTCGTTTTTTCGCTTACCTTTTTAAAGATGCGATCAAGAAATACCTGCAGGTAGGTTAACTCTACTTCAGTTTTGTTAGGACTTAATTTGGTAAGCAGGTTGTCGGGAAAATGTTCTTCCACTTCGATCCCGGCTGACCGGCATGGGCCGGTAATACAATGGATGGCGTTAGTCCGCGTCATCTTCTCAATGCGAATGCGGTTTCCGAAAATTTCCGGAAGTACCTGTTCGAAATCCGTGAGGTACTCCAGGTATTCTCCGCGGACGATAAAAATAAACCGTACCTGCAAATCAGAGTCAATCACTTCGCGTACGGTGTTAATGAATTTCTCCCATTCTTCACGATCGCCAAAAATGAAGAGTTCTTCAAATTGGTCGAATACCAGGAAGATGGGTTTGAAGTGATCCAGATAAATGGACTTCAATAGTTTGGGAACGGTGATGTTTTTTGAAGAGGCTACCGGTGTAAGCAATACTTTTTCAAGTTGCTGCCACACGGAATCATTGATGTTTGTACCCCTGCGTATTTCAACCGGCAGCCAATCGCTATCCTGAAATTTATTGGCAAGACCACACGATATCAAACTTGATTTACCGGTGCCTGAAGCACCATACACCAACAGGATCTTCCCTTGAAACACTTTGGTGTACACATCTTCCACCTCTGCTTCTCGCCCAAAAAAGATATCCTTGTCTTCTTTGGTGTAGCTATCCAGAAACTTGAAGGGAGACTGGTTCATATCAGGCAGGGTTAACGGTTGACAAAGACCCCAGTTTCTCTATCAGTCTTTCAAAATCCGTCACCAGCAAATCGTAATCACTCAGGTTGGTGAGATCACATTTCTCCGTGACTTCAGTGCCCACGTACATCAGCTTCCGGTCACGAAACTTGGTGTACATGAAAATATCTTTCTTAATGTTGAATTTCTCCTTGCTGTCAATCACCTCCGTGCGCGTGTCAATAATCAGTGGCGACATGTTTAAAAATTCGTTAGGCTCTTTTGTAGATTTCATCAGTAATACGGAATTGGAATCCGCAAAAGAATCATGCACTTCTTCCGTTGACTTGAAATCAGAATCAGAGCTGTTCAGGATATCGATCCAATGCAGATAGCGCGCCTCACGATGGTGTTGCTTTTTTACTTTGATTTCGCGAATGGTGACCAACTTATATTTGGTAATAAAACCAATTTGCTTAAGAATAAAGGTGAGTTTGTCGGCATACTCTACGCAGCGTTTTTCAATTTCTTCCTGGGTGAGATTGATCTGATAATGGCCGATTTCGTTCCGTTCCGGCACCCAGAAATCAAGTCCTTTATAAAAATTTTCATGCAGAATACCTCTCATCTCCGGCATAAATTGCTGTACATCATTTTTTTCAAACAAGGTACCGATCGTTCGTATGATCCAGGTGAAATTTCCAAGACTTAACAGATTAAAACGCTGGTTAAACTGGGCTGCAAATTTTTCATCAATGCCCATCTTCTTTTTCACAACCTCTTCGTACAGTTCAATAACCATCACGAAACTCAGGAACTGCATCGTGCGCTCAATGGTCTTGAACAATTGATCCAGCCGGCCGCGGTCCAGCGAGCGCATACTGCCAGAAAACAATCTTCGAAGTTCCACACCAATCGGCCAGGGATAGCTTTTGATAATCTGATCGGCCAATATCCGGATATCTACTTCGGATTCATCTTCATCGGCAATCAGGTATTTGGCTAATGCAGGCCGGTATTTGACTATTTCGTCAAACACCCCGTGAATTAAGGCATCGTTAACTTGAGACAAGGTTATGGCTATTTGGTGTCTGTAATTTATAGATTAAATTTTTGAAATACCACAGCCCATTTAAAACTGGGCAATAATCTTAGATGTGTCCAAACATGATTGAGCCAACGAGTATACAGTCATTATATCGTCGTACCGATACATTAAGTTGCCATCTCAATTCACCCTTAGTAAGTCCCTGCGATCCCGACTTTTAAGGAAGAAGACGGCTTGCATAAGGCAGATACATTAATCAGTTTGTAACCCGTTAAAGCCTTGAATGATTATTGGATAATTGATCGAATTTCATTTCTCTTGCACTCTAAAACCTCCTACCGCCTTACCGGATTTACACTTGCCATGAAAACACTGCTGATTACCCCCGAAGGACTGGAGAAGATAAAAGCAGAACTCGATCACCTCTGGCGCGTGGAGTGCCCGACTATTAATTACCTAACATGATTCTCATAGGATAATCCTACCTGGTATCTACGCTTTTCACTATCTTCGGAAACTATGGACCAACAATCCCATCAGCTTGCCGCCATCATGTTTACCGATATCGTCGGGTACACGGCCATGATGGGATCCGATGAAGATCGCGCCTTTGAGGTCTTGAGAAAAAATCGGGCAATTCACACTTTATTTATTGATAAGTATAATGGCACACTCATCAAAGAAATGGGTGATGGTATCCTTGCTCAGTTTAGAAGTTCAATAGATGCTGTTCAATGTGCTATTGATATTCAGCGGAAAGTAAGGGAAGAATTGAAAGGGCAACTGCGCATTGGCATACATCTTGGCGATGTCACCTTTGAGCGTGGTGATGTCTTTGGCGATGGGGTGAATATTGCCTCCCGAATACAATCCATCACGGATCCAGGCGGAATCTATATCTCTGAATCGCTTCAGAAGTCAATTCGTGCTAAGAGCGATATTCAAACTAAATATCTTGGTGAATTTATCCTCAAGAATGTAGGCTACCCTGTTAAGACCTATTCCGTACAAGGAGAAGGTCTACCGGTTCCGTCATCAGCAAAAATCAAAAAACTCGTTGGAAGAAGCTGGAAAGAAAGGATTGTTGGTTCAGCCTATACCTATATTGTGCTCTTGATACTGGTTCTTTCTTTTAGCTGGTGGATCCAAAATTCATATGTCAAGAATTCATCACAAGTTCCTTCTCTGCTGATTTTCCCCTTCGATAACTTTACTGGCAGCGATACGCTTGCATATTACTTAGCAGGTATGCATTCATCACTCATTGGCGATATTGGAAGAATCAGTGCCTTGAGGGTACCTTCAGGAACAACATCCAATGTCTACAAAAACGCCGGAAAGTCAATTCCGGAAATTGCTTCTGAATCGAATATCAAATACTTCCTGGAGCCTTCAGTCCTTTGCTTAGGAGATACAATATGCCTCAAATTAAAACTAATCAGTGCTTTTCCTGAAGAGAAACAAATCTGGATGCACGATTACAAAGTGGCGAGGAGTCAGATCTTGAATATGAATAACCTGGTATCCAGAGAAATTATTGATGCAATAAATGTCATCTTGACTCCAAAGGAAGAAAATTTACTGGCTGAATCAAGAACGGTAAATCCTGGCGCACAAGAAGCCTTTTTCAGGGGAATGAGTTATTGGGAATTGGGGACTCAAGCGGACCTGGATAGAGCATTGGATTATTTCGAGATGGCTAGAAAAATCGATCCTGATTATGCACTGGCCTATCTTGGTATATCCAAAGTATGGGGAGCATATTCAATGCATGGTTTTAAGTCTAGTAAAGAAGTGAAGTTAAAACGTGAAGAAGCCAGAAAGAAAGCCCTGGCGTTGGATAGTTCGCTTGTTGAGATTCGTGCCTCAATTGCGAACGGTTATACCTGGGGTACATGGGAATGGGAACGTGCAGGCGAAGCGTACCGAAAAGCAATTGAGATAAATCCTAACTACGCCTTTGTCCAAGCCTATTATTCACATTACCTGGCGATTATGGGCAATCCTGAAGAAGGGTTACCACATGGCAAATTGGCCATAACGCTGGAACCTTTCAACACATTATATCAGTCTGTTCACGGACAAGCACTAAAAAACGCACGTAAATATGATGAAGCACTTGAACTCCTTCATAAATTAATTGACGCAGAGCCGGATCAAGGCATTGGACTCCCCGCGCTATTAGGGGTCTATCATGAGTTGGGCAAATATGACGAAGCGCTGGAAATCGCTAAGAAGATATATGCTTTGAAAGGAATCGATGCCGCCGTACAATCCCTCGATCAAGGCTATAAAGAAGGAGGTTACAAAATGGCCTGGAGGAGAACTGCTGAAATGATGATTGCTTATCGTGATTCCACCTATTTTCCTCCCTGGCAAATCTTTACACAATACTGTAGAGCAGAAATGAAAGAAGAAGCATTGCATTGGCTGGAGAAAGCATATGAAGAGCGCGACAACAATATGCCCTATATCAGTGTTGATCCACTTTTTGATTTTTTACGG
>JAOUDZ010000170.1 GCA_029858965.1 Cyclobacteriaceae bacterium | reverse complement strand
AGTACTGTTCCGGTACAATCGGATCACTTATGGAGATATCATTCCATTTCAGGAATGATGAGAGGTCCACACCGGCACGGCTAGCTAACTGCGTCGAATTTTCTCCTGCCCGGGCTTTTATGGCATCAATGCCATTTATTTCTGACAGACGACCTGATTTAACCTTTGCCGCAGCCGTGGCAGTTCCTTTGCCGACAGAAGCGGTCGCAAGCGAACCTGGGGTCGCAGTTGCTTCTGCAGGAATTTTGATGCTCGCTTCGCCTGCAACCGGGATCAATACAGTATAGGTGCGGTCATCGGGGATGATACCTGTCTTCGTCCACTTATTGTACAGTTTTAACTCATTTTCATCAATCGAAAGTTCTTCCGCAATATCTGTCAGCAGTTTTTTATTGTGGGTTTCATAAGGCAGCACCTGAATCTGACCTTTGCCTTTTACAGCGTCTTCAAATGCTATTTTGTGGGCCAGGAATTTCTTCACATACCAATAGGTACTTCCTGTGATTTCCATGTGGCGCAATCCAGCTTCGGTTTCAGGGACAGATTTCAATACGCCACCTGCACCCATTTGATACGCCTGTAAAGCGTATACCCAGTTATTGAAATAGAAGTTATTCTTTTTCATGTATCGCGCAGCAGCATGTGAGGACGCGACTATGTTCATACGTTCATCGATTACTTTGTCCACACGTAATCCCATCTCTACCGCTGTGAAATCTTTAAACTGCCAAAATCCAACAGCATTTGAGGTCGAGATTGCATCAGCAATAAGTGCACTTTCCTGAAGCACCAAATACTTGAAGTCATCAGGCACGCGCTCTTCTTCAAAGACCTTTTCTATAATCGGAAAATAGGTCTTGGCACGCTCTACCTTTATGTTGTGATGTTTAGGAGATTGGGTAAGCGCATTGACGTCTTTCTGAATTTCACGCCGTGCATCATCCCGGATGGTAAGGGTCATCCCGGCAAACTGCATTTTGTGTGGTACCTGAGGCTGCGCGGCTACGGTGTACGCTGTAGCAAAAAATAGCGCAAAAAATATTTTCATATGCAAAACAGTTCTACAAAGATACTTTTCTTATTACAAAAATACCATCTCTTAGCGGAAGAAGTACATTTTCAACACGCACGTCATCCTGGATCTTCTTGTTAAAGTTAATAATGAAACGGGTTTCCTTATCCGGCATTGCATCTAAAACCTTGCCACTCCACAGTACATTATCCGCCAGAATGAAGCCTCCCAGCCTGACTTTGTCGATCACCAGATCAAAATATTGACTGTAGTTTTCTTTGTCAGCATCGATAAAGACCAGATCAAACGTCTCCTGTATCGATGAAATGATTTTCAGCGCGTCGCCAATGCGGTAATCGATTTTCGCAGAAAGGCCCGCATCACCAAAGAATTTTCTCACTTTTTTTTCTAATTCTTCGTTGATATCAATCGTGATCAGTATCCCATCTGGTGTGAGACCTTCTGCAAGACAAATAGCAGAATATCCTGTATAGGTTCCAATTTCCAATACTCTTTTTGGACGAATCATGTGGCTGATGGTTGCCAGGATACGCCCCTGAAGATGGCCTGATAGCATGCGGGGCTTCAATATCCTGGCATGCGTTTCGCGGTTTATTGCTCTTAGCAAATCACTTTCTGCAGTGGTGTGCCGTTCAGCATAATGCTGCAATTCCATCTTCGTTATTTCCATGACATAGGGCTCCTGGATACTTAAAAATTACTTCAGCGTTGGCTCCATAAGGAGATAGCTTAATTTTTCTTCATCGAACATTTCATTCGCAACCTGTTGAAGGCTTAACGAAGTAACCTGGTCGATCTTGTCAAAAACTTCCTCTATTTGTGGCACTCTTCCGAAATCAATTACGGCGCGGCCCATCATAATCATTAACCCAAGGTTGTTCTCTTCGGAGAGCGCGAGTTGTCCCTTAATTTGTTCTTTGGCAGACGCCAGCTCATAAGGTCTCAGTCTTTTGTCCGCGAGTTTATCCATTTCCTTGCGTATTAATGCCATACACTTCTTTACCTGTTTCGGTTCTGTTCCAAAATAAATGGCAAACATTCCCGTATCACTGTAGGAAAGATAATGCGCGTCAATAGCGTATACCAACCCGTATTTCTCCCGCACAGAAAGACTAAGGCGTGAATTCATTCCCGGCCCACCGAGGATATTTGACATCAGATAGAAGGGTATTCTGTTTTCATTGAATAAGGGGTAAGCATCCCGTCCAATAGCACATCGTGATTGCTTAACACCACGTTGTATTACTTTTTCACGCCGATCATATGCGCTAAATTTCTTCCGCTTCAACGTAGATTTGAAGGCTGGTCTGCGTTCCAGGTACTTCTTCGCCATCCGCTCCACTTCCGATAATGAGATATTGCCAATACAGCTGAATACAATATTCCGATTGTCAGCATGATCCGCAAAAAAAGAAACAAAATCCTTTTTCCTGAATGAACGGACCGTTTCTTCATTGCCCAGAATATTCATCCCCATTGGATGATTTCTAAAGATTACAGCTTCAAGTTCATCCTGTAATGAATCGTCTGGGCTGTCAAAATACATGGCCATTTCTTCCAGGATCACACTGCGTTCTTTTTGAATCTCATTTTTGGGAAAAGTGGATTGAAAGGTTATATCGGTCAAAACATCTACCGCCCGCTCAAAATACTGGTCTCTCACGGAGGCATAGAACACAACCTTCTCCTTGTCTGTGAAAGCGTTCAGTTCTCCCCCTATGCTATCCAGGCTTTCTATAATGTCGAGTGAGGTCCGCTTTTTTGTTCCCTTAAACCCCATGTGCTCCCAAAAGTGAGCGATTCCCTGGTTTGCCGGATTTTCATCACGACTACCGATACCTAAAAAGATTCCACAGTGCACGATATTGGTTGTGGTAATCTGCTGGTGCACGACACGGATACCATTGGATAGCTTAAAAATTGTACAGTTTCTCATTTGGGCACAAATGTAACTATTCACCGTTTACCAATACAGGCTACCCCATGCCATGCTTGCGGGAATGAAGGCCACGGATTGGGTATGTCCCACGGGGTTATCGGTTTGCAGTTGCTGAAAAGCATTCCACAAGGACAGGGCGAAAAGTGGCAAACTACCGTCTGGAACCCCGAACCAGTGTGTCGGGTACGAACACTTTTGACCGCAGGCGGGCAAACTCTTGACGGAAACATGTGTTTTTCCTTATTATTAATTATTAAATCTAAATGGCACAACTATTGCAAATTATTACCTGCTATGGACACACAAAAAGTTAGGACTTGTTTTACAATAACCTTTACGGACGAACAATACAACGATGCGAAAGGGTATGTGAATGATATGAAACTTCATCCCAAGCGGATCTTCTGGGAAGGCAAGCAAGGTAAGTCCGACGACGAACTTATCATTGAGCAGATTGCCCATCGCATTCTTTCCGGCTTTTATAACAACGAACCCTATCTTGCCGGTAAGCACATCATGCGTATGGAAAGCTCCGTTGGAATGCAATAGAGCAGGGTTTCGTCGGGCGCCGCCTGGTATATCAATTAGGCTGATGGGTGAACATCAGCAACCCGAGTTCAGATGCTTTCGAGGACTTTTTTGATTAACGAATCAACAACTTTGTTGGGATCTTTAGCGAATTTATTTTTGTGTCGGTCAGCAATGATGGCATTGACACTTAATACTTCGTGTCCCAGCATGCGGGCCATACCATAATATCCAGCCGTTTCCATCTCAAAATTCGTCAACCAGAAATCGTTGGTCTTGTTGTGATAACTGCTGAGCTCGTCTACGAGTTTTGGGTATTTTAGCGGAATGCGAACGGCCCTTCCTTGGGGCGCATAAAAACCAGGCGCCGTGATCGTGTTACCTAATACCATTCCCTCACCATATTGGCGCATCAGCAAGGAGGAGCCTTTTACCACATAGGGCGTAAATGAAATGCTCGACTTGCGCTGAATATCTTTTGCAATACTTTCTTCAAAAGCAGTACATGGAAGGTTATAAAAACTCATGAGGTTGTCGAGCCCCACAGCGTATTCTGTCATAAGATGTGCCCCAAGGGGTACATCGTCTTGAAGAGAACCCGAAGTGCCGATGCGAATGACCTTAAGTTTCTTCTTCTTGCTCCTCGGTTCCCGTGTTTTCAAATCAATGTTGATCAGTGCATCCAATTCCGTAAAGAAAATTTCGATATTGTCTGTACCAATACCCGTGCTGATCACGGTCACACGCTTTCCCCTGAATTTACCAACGTGTGTAATAAACTCTCGCTTGTTCATCTCAAATTCGATATCATCAAAGTATTGGCTTACGCGATAGACGCGGCTTGGATCACCGACTGTTATGATTGTTTCACTAATGTGCTTCGGCAGCAAGTTGAGATGGTAAACGCTGCCGTCAGGATTCAAAATAAGATCAGTCTCAGAAATTCTGGCCATATCGCAACAGTTATGATTTAACTTTCTCCGCAGGATTTCCAAATACGGTTTCTCCCGCTTTAACAGAACCTATAACGACAGATCCAGCGCCTATCCGCGCACCCCGGCCTATGGTAACACTCCCCACAATCGTAACGCCCGATCCGATGAAAACCTCATCTTCAACTTCCACACCTGCATTGATAATACTTCCGGCACCGACCTGGACAAAATCTCCCAGCTTGACTTCCATACCAATGATTGCTCCAGCATGTAGTAAACAATGATTACCAATTGTAGCACCAGCGCCAAAGGCAATGCCCTGATCGATGAAGTTCCCATGGCCAATATCCACCGAATTCGGGATGATGCTTGATTTGGCAATTACATTAACCGGTTGCGCATGCCGGACCTCCTGAAGCATGGACACGATACTTTTGCGTAGCTTATTATCATCCACAGACACAAATGCCTCGCACTTCTTTCCAATGAACTTCAACAATCCATCATCGTCTGTGCTGCCTAAGACAGTAACGTTGTCTATTACGGAGCCGTGTAGTTTTTTGTTATCGTCTAAAAATCCATAGACAACATTCCCATTGGCTTCAAAAATTTCCTTCGACTGACGGCCTAAATGATTCGCACCAAAAATAATAACAGGATTTTCCATAATATCTCTTTCCGTCGGTAAAGGTAAATTTCAGTACTCTACCGAACAAGGCGATCGGATGATCTTTGTCTGGATATTATGATCCACTCCAGAATCGGATTTTCAATGGAAATCAAAAGAAAAAAGTAAGGAACAAAGCTAACACGATAGCGTGAAAGTGTTCCGAAGTTTGGTGTTGATAACGCCAAAAACACGCACAAGATTACCGTATAAACGATTATGGAATATAAAAGGAGACGATTTGGCGATCTGACCATTTTGTTCACATTGCGCAACGCCGCGCATGCGAGTAATAACAACAAAATGTTTTCCAGGGAGCTGATAAGCTGAAAAAGTGTTCCAGCCTCCCACGGCAACTTCCTGAAGAGTCCCGAAAAGAGCGCCCAGGGGGCATTCTTCAGTATACTTCCAACGGTAGGCTGCAGGGAATTGTAGTGTATCAAATCATCGTCATTCGAAATAGCCTGAAATTCAGCATTGTTTGAAATTATTACCGCCAAAAACCGCTCAGGATAGAAATTAGGACGCGTCGTACTTGCTATAAGAACGGGAATAAAAAAGAAAATACACCATAGCAAAACACGATAGATCACGGGTCGGTATTTTAAGCGATCAAAAAAAACAAGTCTGACAGCAAGACTGGCGATTACTACCGGCAAAAAAACGGCCAGGTAGTAATACTTTAGTTTCCAGGCAAGCCATATCGCGAAAGGCACTAAGATCCATTCCCACCATTTAAGGCGTTCTCTCAACCAGAATTTTAGAAAAACTGAAGTCAGGAAAAACAAAGAAGCCATCGCCAGGCTCTCTTTGATTACCCCGGAACTCCAGAAAACAATGGATGGAAAAAAGAGAAAGCCTATCGCTGCAGCATACCGCAGCGAAGTATTCGCCCGAATGATTACATTAACCAAATACCAGGCTGAAAGAAATGAAGCAAAAGAAAAGTAAAGTGAGGAAACCCAATAGTTATCGTGTGATAGCAGGTTAACGATACTTACGATCTTCACCATAAACAGCGTGCGC
>JAOUDZ010000066.1 GCA_029858965.1 Cyclobacteriaceae bacterium | reverse complement strand
TGGCACCCCTATAGGTCCTTTTTACATACGAGAGTTTCAGGTCAATCGTATAATAGTAGGTATCCATGGGCAGCGTTTCTCCATGATAAGTGCCGTCCCACTGTCTTTCCAACCCTGTAGTTTGAAACAGGAGGAGACCTCTCTTATTGTACACGCTAATGACGGCGTTTTTACACTGATTCGCATTGGACAGTGCATTGACATTCCAGGTTTCATTCGCACCGTCTCCATTGGGCGTAAAGGCGTTTGGAATATCCAGCGCCACCGTAGTTTCCATAATGATATTTCGTTTTCGGAGTTCGCTCAACAATTGGCCATCATTTACCTGGAAGCTTAGGGTTCTGTTTCCGGGCAGGATTGTTGGCGTATTCGGATTTTCATCTATTGTTAGATTGTATTTATACTTTATGGAACGAATTGCCGCTGTGTATTCCGGCAGGGTGGCGTATCCAATGAGCAGTAGCTTTCCGGCTTCTTCATCGAAGAAACCGCTTATGTTCGCGGTGTTGTTGAATATTAATTCATCGAACCCCTTTGCGTAGTTATCGCTGCCGATGCTGATTTCTGCCAGGTTTAGGTGGTCATTATCCACATCCGCTACTTCGAAGATCGCCGTAATTGAAATCGGATCTGTTCCCGGCTCATAGGAAAGTGGCGTTGTTTCCAACTTTGTAATTACGGGAGGATCATTTACCGGGTTTATGAGTATGACCAGATTAAAAGGTGCACTCTGGTTCTTATCGTCATCGGTTACCGTCACGCTTACGGTCAGGAATCCATTAAGGTTTAATGCGGGAGTAACGGTATGGTTATTGGTTGTGTAATCCTTGCCTGGCAATACCTGCAAGGTAAATCCAAGAGGATAGGTGTCGTCTGCATCGGATACAATAAGGTCATCCAAAAGAATCGTGACGGGTTCATCCTCGTTAATGAAAAGCGCTTCTTGCCCGATAATCTGCGGCGTTACGGTGGTAGGCACCACTTCGACCTGAAGATTAAAAATTTCGCTGTTTGCCGTTCCGTCATTCACTGACACGCGAACGGAAAGCGTCCCGATAAAGGCCGGCAGCGGCGTTACGGTAGTTCCGGAAAACGTGTAATTGGGGCCGCTGAGCACGCGGAGTGTAAAATCTTTCGGGTAACTATTGTCAGGGTCGTATACCTCCAGGTGGCTGAATTGAACAGTGAGTGCGCTGCCCTGTGTAATGCTAATCGGTTTTTGCCCGACAATTACAGGCGCCACATTGGGGGCATCCAGTACCCGGATTTCCAGTGGAAAGGGTTGACTACTTGCCGATCCATCGTCAACGGTGATAGTTGCTGTCAACGTTCCTGTGAAATTCGCTGCTGGCGTAATGGTCGTCCCGGATACTTTGTAGTTAAACCCGTTTGAAATCTTTAAAGAAAATCCCTCAGGGTAGATGTTGTCCGGGTCAGTTACGAATAGGTTAGCAAACGCAATGGTTATTGGTGTGTCAACATAGGTGCTTAGCGGAATCTGACCTGTGATAACCGGTGCATCGTTTACTGGTCGTATCGTCACCTGCAATGGAAAAGTGGCACTTTCATCCGTACCGTCGTTTACCGAAATAATTACTGACAGTGTACCATTATAATTTGCGGACGGGGTTATCGTATTGCCGCTGAAGGTATAATTATCACCTGCATAAATCTTTAACGTAAAGTCTTTAGGGTAGTTATTGTCCGGATCTATAACCTGAAGGTTTGGCAATTGGATGGTTATACTTTGATCTTCGTTCGTCGAGAGTGTTTGCTGTCCAACGATAACAGGTGGTATGTTAGGTGGCCTTACAACCTTGATTTCCAGGTTATATTTTTCGCTTTCGTCTTTGCCGTCATCCACCGTCACGGGGACAAGGAGTGTCCCAACGAAAGTTGGGTCTGGGGTAACGGTCTGCCCTTTCACGCTGTAATTGTTACCTGCGAAAACCTTGAGCGTAAAATCTTCCGGATATTGATTATCAGGATCTGTCACTATTAAATGAGAAAGTTCAATCGTAATTGTTTCCCCTGAGGTAATGCTTAAAGCAATTTGTCCGGTTATAACAGGCCTGACATTCTCGACTTGATTTACCTTTATCTTAAGATCAAACCGTTTACTGTCGTTTTTTCCGTCGTTAACCGTAACAGGCACGGTAAGATCGCCGCGAAAATCCCTGGCTGGCGTCACAGTGCTGTTTTGAAAGGTATAGTTTTTCCCCGCGTATAATTGCAAAGAAAACCCTATCGGGTAGGTGTCATCCGAATCTGTTACAATAAGGTCATCAAGCCGAATGGTTATGGGCACGTTTTGGTCCGTGGAGAGCGGCAGTTGACCGGTGATTTTCGGTATACTGTTTGTCCCGGCCTGCCCGAAGGCTGCTAACGCAAAAGCCTGAAAAAGAACAGATAATATGGTATTCCGCGGCAAACGCATACAGATTAAACCAGTTAAATATACGCAATAACAATGAGCCCTACTAGCAATAAACCCACATGGTCATGCCAGCATTAGACTCAATACATCACCTGTGGTTTAATTGGGGAAGCCAGATCAGGCGTGTTTTTCTATTATCTGCTTTAAATACTCCGTTTGTACTACGCCAGATTGGCGCCAGACCACATTGCCGTTTTTGAAGAGTATCAGGGTGGGGACGCTTTGTACCTGGTACGCGGTGGCAACTCCGGGGTTCTTGTCAACATCGATTTTAATAATCTTGGCGCTGTCGCCTATTTTCGATTTCAGATCTTGCAGAATGGGTGCCATCATCTTGCATGGTCCGCACCATTCTGCTGAAAAATCAACAAAAGTTGGCTTATCGCTTTTTATCAACTCCGAAAAACTCTTTTGTGCCATAAACTAAACAAGCAAAGTCTCTGCCTTGACTATTGGTTTCATAACAACGGTTGCTTTGATGGAGTTCGATATCAAACAATTTATTTCAGATTTTTGGAGCACCCTCATCGCTTTATCAATACTGCCCTCTTCTTGTACTACGACGACAGGTTCCAGCAACACTTCTGTCATCATCCACTTCCCATCAACCTGTTCAAGTTTACCCTTCGATCCACATCGGAAAGAGATGAAATCAAGTTTTGAATTTTCAGCAATGGCTAAAAAGGTAGTCATCAGGCAGCTGCTGACGGATGCCGTAAACAGGTGTTCGGGTGACCATATTCCCGGAATACCTTTTGGGAATTCCGGTGGTGTTGCTACCTCAATACAGCCTGAACCATCGGTTTCAGCTGATAGCTCGGGGGAACACATCATCCCTTTTCGATCGCTGTTCCAGGCAATGTCTACGTTATAATAATGCGGTTCCATCTTAATTATATTTTTTGTTGTAAGGAAGCCCAACTCCCGCCATTATAGACGGCAATGTATCCTGTTGATGTTAATAAGCGTTTTGCTGAACCACTGCGCATGCCGGATGCGCAACAGGTGATAATTGTCTTTTGTTTGTCCGGTATACGGTGAAGATTGTTTCTTAATTCGTCAACCGAAATGTTAATCGAACCTTTAATATGCCCTCCTTTGTATTCGGCCTTTGTACGGACGTCAAGGATAAGTGCGCCCTGTTTCACCAGTTCACTATAGTTGACCGCGGGACCAATTCCAAAAATCTTCTTTATCAAATCTATCATATAAGAATGCAGTTGTTTAGTTGTTTATTCTTTAGTGCTCATATTCTTGCGGAGCGTACTCAATCCAAAAAGTAAATACAGTGGACAGGTGCTAACCAGGCTTGTTGCGAGAAGAATAACGGCCACGGCCATAAAGATTAGTCCGACAGTTCCCCCAATGATACCATTGAAGTACAACACTGCGATTGCGACCGCGATTATCGCCCTGACTACGCGATCGATAGTATTCATATTCTTTTTCATCTTTTTATTTATTTTGTGTTCTTTATTATCGATTTCGTTCCCTCATATCTTGATGTAAAACTATTGAACCCTTTATTAGGTTTCAGTAACCTAAGTCACATACCATAACTTCTTACAAAAAAAACATTTTCCTGGCTTGAAGTTAGTAGCCGGCCGATGGATACAGGGTGACAAGTGTCATACTATTTAGATGATCTTAAACAGGTTACCCAAAAGCGTGGTTAAAGAATAAGGCAAAGAAGTTGAGCAAGGCAGTGAAGGCGGTCGTGAAAAAAAGGAACCGCAAAGCCTGCGGTGAAGAAAAAGGCATCGAATCCGTTGCAGCCCAAGGAGGCTTAGAAAACAAAGAATCAACCACCCCTTCATCATCCCTACCCAACACGCCTAATCAATTCACCAGGGTGCTGTAACACTTGGCTGAACAGGAAAACAGCGCGGCGCCTCTTGAATCTGCTCCTGACTTACCGCATTAATTTGCTGGACATCAGTTAAAGTTTCCAGCATGATCAGGCTGTTTCAGCTGAAAGGGATCGATGGTCTTGTCCAGGAGCACAGCGAGTTCAGACCGGGTTATATTTCGGTTGGAATTAAAATGGTATAGTCCCCACGCAGCCCAGTTCGCTTTGACGTTTGTTTCTGTTTTTATGCCGGCCAGTTTTTCCAGGGTGGAAACTAATTCAACGGCGTCCTGAACGGTGAGGCTTCGATCTTTCAGAGAAACTGCATAACCGAAATCCTTGAGGTTTTGCATCAGTGCAGCGGTATTCACTGATGAATCAGGATAAAACCAGGTTTGATTGGCCCATTGAAAAGGAATTCCGGTGCCTCTCAATATTCCGGTTGCACCAATCTTTTGTATGGATTGAAAATGCGGATGGTGGATTCCGGCATCAATGTATGGCATAATCAATGCATTGCTGTTGAGCAACGCCTGCTGAACATTTCTTACTTTGATTTCTCTTGGCTCTTTTTTCTCCGACACACAAAGGGCGGCCAGTGCTCCGGCGGCCTGGCCTGTTACCAATACAACAGGCTGCAACCGGGTTGTACCATTCACTGCGTTGCTCACGCTTATACTTTTGTCGCAAACTATTACACCATCCATTTGCCGAGGGATCAAGCAGCCCAGGGGGATATTAAACGATGGGACTGGGTAGAACTCCAGGTGCTGCGGTGCAGCGGGATTCTTTTTATGATGGTGGTCAATTGGATAATCACCCACGGAAATGCCAGTGCGATAATAATTATAGTCGAATGGATTTGCAATGTGGTTGACGATAGTTCGTGTTAATCCAACTACTCTTCTGCTTTCGCGGTGATAAGGCATCAATGCCAGGTTATCTTCAGTACCAAACTCGTCCACGGCCAACCCTAAATGCCTGTAGCCAAGTTGCGTCTGAATGAAATATACAAAGCGGAGTGTTTGCTGTTTTGCTTTTTCGAGCTCAATGGCTCTTTGTTCCGGCGCAAGCAGTATTACATTAAGATAGATATCGTTGCCCTTAATGGGCCAATTGATCATGTACTTGTCGTTTGGCAACTTTGCATAGTCAAGCATTTTTTGAGCATCCAACCCTGGGGCTTTTCCGGTTTTGTCGTGATAATAATCTGTACATGCGCCGTCAAATTCTTCAGGTGAATAATGCGCGGGACGTGGGATGGTTTTGTCCTGACCTTTCCCATAATCTTTCAGGATCGCAACCCAGGTCAAATCCTGAATGATATTGTTAGTCTCCACCACACCCACGTGCTCACCGGTTTCAGCACCACTTTCCATGCCCAGGCTGTAGGCAATATCTGCTGACGCGATAACTTCACCCAATTCAGTGGCTTCAATGACCTGCTTGCTGTAAATTGATATCTTGTTTTCAGTTTTCAGATTGACAAATCGGGCGCCAATTATTTTGTTCTGTTTTTTAATAACAGACAAAAATTTAAGATGATACAATACGGAGAGATTACTTTCTTTTGCCACCATCATTTTGAATATACTATCCGCAACGTGTGGTTCGAAATGTGTGTTGCTGATCCACCCTGTAGCTACCTTGTCGGGGCCACCGTAGACCTTGTAGATTTCTTCCCTGAACTCGTTCCAGATACCTGATGGAAGTTTATGATTGCCATCAGTAGCTGAAACCCCGGCCGCGGAAAGCATACCGCCCAGCCAGGGTCCTTCTGCGGCAATAATGGTTTTTACTCCCATCCGGGCACTTTGCAAGCCTGCGCCTATACCACCAGTACCACCACCAATCACCAATACATCTGTTGTGATTCGGTTTTGTGAAAACAAAAATGAGGAACCTGCAAACAGCAACACGATGGATAAAATGCAGGTTCTATTGGGGTTAATATTTGACATCAAAACGTAATATTTTACAGTCATTTACTCCAGGCAAAAATAGATGATTATGGAGTTTGATCTGATATAAGATTTATAGAATATTTATCAATACTTCAAAGCTGGAAGGGGTACCTTTCTCGAACATCAACTATTGAAGAAAAGCGCGTAATCATTATATATTGAGACAGTTTTTAGAATTTGTTTCTTTGGCATAAAGGTTCTTTGTTCTGCCGGATCAAATCCTGAGAATCAACCACCCGCCTTCCTGATTTTATTTAATTCCTCCAAAAATCAAACTAAAATAATGATATCTTACTTTCCTAATGTATGATGTAGCTGAATACGGAATCCATGGATTAACGGCGCAACAAGTGTCTGAATCGCGTGCAGCCCATGGCCGCAATGAAGTGATAAAGGAAGAAAGCAATTTTCTTGAGGTGCTGAAGGACCTTCTTCGGGAGCCAATGCTTCTTTTGTTGCTGGTCGCGGCGCTGTTATACTTTCTCAGCGGTGAAATTGGCGACGGTATTTTCATGACTTCGGCGATTGTAATAGTCACCAGCATATCGTTATATCAGGAATCCAGAAGTCGTAACGCATTGGCTGCTCTCAAAACGTTAACGCAGCCCACTTGCAAGGTAATCCGGGATGGCAAAACCGCTGAGATCAAACGCGAGGAAATTGTCATCGGCGATTTTATAATGGTGGAGGAAGGAAAATCTGTTCCGGCTGATGGTTGCATTGTTCATTCCAATGATTTTAGTGTAAATGAGTCAATGCTTACCGGTGAATCGTTGGCCGTGTACAAAAGTAAAGAACCGGATCACAATCGGGTATTTCAAGGCACAACGGTAACGAGCGGACTGGCAATATGCGAAGTCGATGCAATCGGAGTGAATACAGCGCTTGGGAAGATTGGAAAAAGCCTTGCGTCCATTCAGGACGAGGAAACGCCTCTGCAAGAACAAATAAGGAACTTTGTCAAAAAGATGGCGCTAATAGGTGTCGTTGTTTTCTTCATTGTCTGGGGAATCAATTTCTTCTCTACCTACAACGTATCGGATAGCTTACTCAAGGCGCTCACCCTGGCAATGAGTATTTTGCCGGAAGAAATTCCTGTAGCGTTCACAACTTTCATGGCATTGGGGGCATGGCGTTTAATGAAGATCGGGATCATTGCCAAACATACCAAGACTGTGGAAACACTTGGCAGTGCCACCGTAATCTGTACGGACAAAACGGGAACCATCACAGAGAACAGAATGAGTCTGGCCAGTCTTTATGTGTTGTCAACGCAGAGAATGTCGACTCCGTTGCAAATAATCAGTGACAACAATGAAGAGGAAAAAGCACTGATTGAGATGGCGATGTGGGCCAGTGAGCCCATTCCATTTGATCCCATGGAAATTGCGCTGCATGCTGCCTATGCAAAATCAACCGCCCTGGATGAAAGAGGGGGATACCGAATGATCCACGAATACCCATTGGACGGAAGGCCGCCGATGATGACGCATATTTTTGAGAATAGCGTTGGTCACCGCATAATAGCGGCCAAAGGTGCTCCGGAAGCAATGATGCAGGTATCCGAATTATCAGATAGTGAAAAGGAAGTTCTGAACGAAGCGTTCCAAACATTGACGGGAAAGGGGTATAGAGTTTTGGGCGTTGGAACATCAGCGTTAACAGGCTATGATTTTCCCCTGCGTCAGCAGCAACTAAAGTTTAGGTTTATAGGGCTTGTGGCTTTTTATGATCCACCAAAAAAAAATATTGCTGATGTCTTTTCTTCATTTTACAATGCAGGTATTGCCGTGAAAATCATTACGGGAGACAACGCCGCCACCACTACCACCATAGCCAGGGAAATTAATTTTAGAGGCTGGGAAAAAACAATGAGCGGGGAGGAGCTGTTGCGGATGGACGAACAGGAGGTGAATAAGAGGGTAATGGAGATAAACATTTTCACGCGCATGTTTCCGGACGCAAAATTAAGAATTCTAAATGCCCTAAAAGCAAATGGACAAATTGTGGCTATGACAGGAGATGGTGTAAATGATGGTCCTGCCCTGAAAGCGTCGCACATTGGTATTGCGATGGGAAAAAAAGGATCCGAAATCGCCAAGGAGGTTTCTTCATTGATTCTTACGGATGATGACCTCGCCAAAATGGTGGATGCCGTGGCGATGGGAAGAAAGATTTACACAAATCTAAAGAAGGCTATTCAATATGTCATTTCCATACATATTCCCATCATTCTCACTGTATTTACGCCACTGGTCCTGGGATGGGTATATCCTAGCATTTTTTCGCCTGTACACGTTATCTTTCTGGAATTAATTATGGGGCCTACATGCTCTATTATTTATGAAAATGAACCCATTGAAAAGAATGCCATGCTACAGCGACCGCGGCCTTTTACAACCACTTTTTTCAACTGGGGGGAGCTAAGCACCAGTATCGTCCAGGGGCTGGTCATCACTGCCGGATCTCTTCTTATATATCAATATGCAGCAAGACACGGCTACAGTGAGCCTGTAACCCGGACCATGATATTTATTACGTTGATATCAGCAAATATTTTCCTTACGTTGGTGAATCGTTCTTTTTACTACTCCATTTTTACTACGATTCGCTATCGCAATATGATGGTTCCGCAGATAATAGCCGTAACGCTAGCGCTTACCGCCTCTCTTCTTTTTGTCCCACCCTTCACACATTTTTTTCAATTCGACAAATTATCAGGGTTTCAGTTGATGGTCAGCGCCCTGGCAGGTTGCACTTCGGTGGTATGGTTTGAGGGCGTAAAAGCATTAAGCAGGTGGAAAGGGAGCGATCAAAGTGGCTTGCTGGCGCCATAAACAATAATTCAGATTTTGTTCAGAATTACAGATTCCCTTTGTAGGACAGAACTATGCGTCGGCGTTGATAATATTTCACGGTAAAGGCGTATTCTATATCTTTCTTCTATGTTTGCAATTGTGTGACATGTGTCACTGACAGGCAAGTGATGAGTATAGAGCTTTGTATGAAATCCTTATTGTATGGTTTTATCGGGGGTATCTCAATCGGTCATTTTGCAACAAAGAAATATGGACATCATTAATAACTGGAAATTACTATTGATTGGCTGCTTGACCCTGGGCCTGGCTCCATTCTTACCGGAACCTCATATTTGGGGAAAGTTGAAATGGATTGCCGGCGGAGCCGTGGGGATGCAACCTATCGATTGGTTTGATACTGTATTGCATGGTTTGCCATGGTTAATGCTGCTACGCTATCTGATCGTAGCAGGTATCAAAAAAGTGCAAGTATTGAGTCAGTCAAAATAAACAATGAATGCAATGGTAGAAAATATATTGACAGGATGGAATTTCATGCGCTGGCTTCGGTTGGGGCTTGGTCTTTTTGTGACTGTACAGGCAGTGCAACTTCACGACGCGCTTGCCGGTCTGGTAGCAGCCTTTTTCCTGTTCCAAGCGGTCACCAATACCGGATGTTGTGGTGTGGGAGGTTGTTCAATCCCTTCATCGAAAAGTAATAACAAGGAAAGCAGGGAGGTCGACTACGAGGAGATAAAGTCGCCCCGCGAATAAATCAAGTTAGGCTCAAAATTTCATACTGGCGTAACCTTTCAACTGATAGGTGGTAAACGTAGTAATCATGGAAGTGGCTACCTCCACACCCGGTGCGAGTTGCATCGGGTCAATTCCCCGCATTATCAAAGTTTGTCCGCAAGCCGCAATTTTTACACCGGCCTGCTTTAACTCTGCAATCAAATTCAAATTAGGGTTATCCATTTTAAACCGATTTTGATATGCTTCATTGTTTATTACGGCAACAGCAGAGGCGCTGTGGACAGCCAGGACAATGTGAAGATTTTCAAGCGGCACCCCACCAACCACGTGCAAATTAATTAATCGCGCTACCCTTTCCAGTGACGGATTCATTTGACCGGGGTTGTGGGGTCCGGAGGTTATGTCGATGACAATATTATACGAGAGACTAGGGTCGGGCGCCACAGTGGCGTAGGGGATATCATGCACAGTTCCGGCAGATTTGATCACAGGGTTTTGTGCGGTTTGTGCGATTGCCACAAGCCGTGCAAATGAAAGGAGAACAATCAGGCATTTCATGGAAAACAGATTAGTTGTGCGTTGAAGTAATTTTAAAGCGGGCAAAGATAAGGTGTTCCACCTAACCAGCATCGTTTCTTGCCCTGATGGCGTGGCTATCAGAAGATCGTTGCAACTCCTAATCCAGATTTAGCTTTGATTTTCGCGAGCAACTATTTGATTAATGCTGAAAGATTTTTAAAGCTGTTGGCAATATTTTCTAATGGCTGAGGAGCGTTATCCTGCTCTACAAAGGAGTGTTCTAGTCCTGCAGATTTTGCGGCATCAAATATGCGCTTCAGGTCTACGTAACCTGCGCCTATTTCAACCGGCTTCTGCGTTACCCGATCCAGGTCTTTCACGTGCCACAGCGGGAAACGACCGGGATGTTTTTTGAACAGTTCCAGTGGGTCCGTGCCAGACTTGGTTGCCCAACCCAGGTCGAGTTCAAACTTCATCAAATCGCCGCTCACTTCAGAAAGAAACATTTCATAGGGTACCTTACCCTCGACTCGTTCAAACTCTTTCCAGTGGTTATGGAATGCAAATCCGATTCCTGCTTTCTTGCATGCTTCACCGGTCTTGTTGAATACTTCAATAGATTGCTTGATTTCATCTAACGTTTCGATAGGCGTGCTCGAACAAACGAGGTAGCTTACGCCTGCCTCTGCAACTGCGTTAACCACTTCCTGATAGTTGTCTCTTAAGTTTTTGCTCGGGGGACCTGCAGGAGGGTTGGCGCCGGCCGTTATTCTTGACGGGCCACCGGTGATATGATGTGCTTTCCAGGAAAGGCCAAATCCTTTTGCCTTGGCGGCAAATTCCTTTGCTGTCGATCCATAGTATCCGCCTAATTTCGTAGAGGCACTCTCAAGTTCTTTATAACCGATTTCAGCGATACGCTTAAGCGTGCCTTCCGGATCTGTTTCCATGTTCTTGGTCACTGTATACAGCTGCAGGCCAATGGGCATGGAAGGTGCAACAGCACCGAAAACAGATTTGCCTGCTGCCTGCGGGCCAAAGGCCAATGCACCTAATGCCAGTGCGCCGGAATTTTCGATAAATTTTCTTCTATTGATCATAGTAAATTGTTTCTTATTTCCGAGACTTTTGTTTTCGTCAAATATACTTGTCTGTGTCTGTCAAGCGCTGATAATCACACAATATTACATATAATAAAGTTCCTATTTTTTGTATTTATCTTTCCTTTCGTCGTTAATAACGCCTTTCCAGTTAAGACCAAAAGCAAAATCATAGGTATTACCTTGCTCATCCTTATAGCATTCGAGGTCGTGCGGCATATCTTCAAATTGCTTTTCTACACTCTCCATGTTGGCGGGCATTTGCAGCGGCAGCAGGCCTGAAGGTTCGCTCGCACCGGTTATCAAATCCAGCAATGCCTGGCCCTGCACACCAAAATGAACCAGAATTGCATTTGCCCTTTTCTCAAACTCAGCAAAAATCATTGGCTTGTTCATGTGGATTGATACGATAACCGGTTTGCCTTTCATCTTCATGAAGGTATCGTTGATCAAATCCAGGTCAGTAATATTGATAGCCTTGTTCTTTTTTCCTTTGTAAGTACGGTTGGTGAAATTTTCAAGGGGATCGCCCCCTGCCAGACTGACTTCGCGCGATTCTTTGGCGATATACTCGCCATACTGCAGGGAAATCGGCACGTAGCCATTTCCGCCGTTTTTGATGTCGTCCCTGCTATAACCTGTTCCCGTATCAGGGCTGCTCACAAATACCAATGCATAATCCGCTTCATCAGGATTTTCCGTTACGGTAAAATATTTTCTGGCAATTTCAATGTTCACGGGGAGCTCAAGTTTTTCGGGTGTAACCATTCCCATAAAATTTCTACCAGGGGGCGTATATCGCTTCGGGATGTAGACGGTCTTATTTTTGGCAATGGGCAGTACATTGGCTTTGTTCTTCACCATCACAACCGACTTTAATTGGGCATCGTAACCAGCCTTCATAAATTCAGCTTTTCCTACGATGGCTTTTGATTCTTCGGGATCGAGGTACGGATTCTCAAACAATCCCGTACGGAAAATATTCTTCAACAATCTAACCGCGGATTGTTCGAAGCGCGTGCGCATGAACTCTTCACCATGCGCTTTCACACCCATCTGGTATGCTTCGATAACCGGACCTGCCTCGTTGTTACCGCCAAACTGATCTACTCCGGCCATTAATATTTTGTAGTGTCTGACAGCTTGAGACAAATGCTCAACGCCCCACGGCTTTCCACTGAATACATCAATAGCAGTCTGGTCTTGTGTGACGCGCCAATCGGTACAAACTACACCATCATAGTTGTATTTGCTTCGCAGTAAATCGCCTATGATATATTTACTGTAACTGTTTCCAACGTTCTCATTATTTTTCGCATCCTGGTTGTAAGAGATCGTGTAGTATGGCATGACTGCCGATGCAGATCCGGTCTTGCCTTTAAGTTTAAATGCGCCTTCGGTAAAGGGGATTAGTTGTGTTTCGAAATTATCACCCGGGTACACAGCAAACTTACCGTAACCGTAATGAGCATCGCGACCGGCTTCTCCGGAGCCGCCGCCAGGCCAGTGCTTCACCATTGCGTTGACACTTTCAAAACCCCAACCATCTGCAATTTCTTTATCCCCGGAAGATGTTTGAAATCCGTCAATGTAGGCGCGACCCATATCGGCTGATAAATAGGGATTTTCACCAAATGTTCCATTGTCGCGATACCAGCGCGGGTCAGAGGCGATATCCACCTGCGGTGAAAGGGTTGTCGCAATGCCCAAAGCACGATATTCCCTGGCTGCAATGCTGCCGAACTGTTCTGCGACCTGAGGATCGAATGTTGCAGCAAAACCCAAAGACCCCGGCCACATTGATATTGTTCCACCTGTGTCAGCGTTGTAGTATGCAGTGGCAACGGTGCCATGCCTCGGGTCGGAACTGTTGTTGGATGGAATTCCCATTCCCAATCCTTCAACCATGGCTTGTGCATTGTTATTCCAAAGTGCCGCTATTTCCGGACTTTGCACTGACGTAATCAGCACATGCCTGACGTTGTCCTTGCCAAGAAATTCTTTTTGTTGGTCGGTAAGATCAGCAGCCTTTGCGCCGCTCTCTTCGAATGCCTTTCCGTTATAGGTAGCAGCAGCAAATCCGCGACTGGATCCCGGTATGGATTGATGGGGGCTGTACAGCATCAATCCGGCGATCTGTTCGATACTCATTTTTGAAGCAAGGTCTTTGGCGCGCTCCTCGGCAGTTAGTCTCCAGTCCTCATACTGATCAAGTTGACCATTTTTATTGAGGTCTTTAAATCCAAAGCGGTCAACCGTCAGAATGGATACACCGGATGTGGAGGAATAACCAAGGGTTGTGCCGCCTTCGTTGTTCACTGTTTTAATGCCGTTGGATTCTTGCTCGGTCCACTTGGGTCCACAGCCCACTAAGCTTATAAACGCTGCTGCGAAGAGCGTCTGGTATACATTTTGTTTCATGATCATAATGCTGTTTCTGCCAATCGGTGATGAGACAAATTGAACGAAAAATAGGTTTATACAAAACTCATAAATAAACCTAAGCTTTCATTGCACATTAATTCCTTTTAAAGGATTAATTACCCCACGAAGCGTAATCCGGACAGCAAAAGGATCAGGTGAAACCACAATCTTTGTTTCTTTCTGCTGGAGAATAGATTCAGTGCTCTGCGGAAGAATTGGCGCCCGGAAAGTTTACTTCTTTATTTTCAGCATGCTGGCGTTAGTGGCGACAACAATTGTGTTCCCAGCCGTTGGCCAGACGCCAATCTGCAATGCAACACTATAGTGCTTTTATTACCTTTTGTAGCCGCGCCCTGATTTCAGTGGCGATTCCCTGCAGCGCTTCATTTTCAATGGCCTGCATGGAGGCAATTGGATCGATAGCAGAAACTTCAACCTGACCCTGTACTTTTTCCTGAACAATAACATTGCATGGCAGCATCGTCCCAATCTTATCCTCTGTCTGCAATGCCTTGTAGGCGAACGGAGGGTTGCATGCACCGAGGATTTTATAATTATAAAAATCCACGTCAAGCTTCTTCTTCAGGGTAGCCTTTAAGTCAATTTCCGTCAGTACACCAAATCCCTCTGCCTTAAGCGCATCAGTTACCTTCTGAACTGCGTCGTCAAAACTTTCTTTAATTGTTTTGCTGAAATAATATTCCATGATTATAAAGTTTAGTTTTTGTTAATGACTACTTTCTTTAGATCGCCTGTCGCTCACTTATAATTTACTGCGTTAACAGGTATAACAAATTTTGCATCAGTCTGCCTTTCATCATTTCTATTCCCTTATTTATCTTCCCCATTACCTGCCGGCTACAGATTGCTACTTAACATAACCGTTAATAAGCAAAGAAAAGGTTCTTAGGAGGAAACATTCAATAGTCATAAGTTCGTTCCTTTACAGTTAGGAAGTGTTACATCATTGCCTGAAAAAGTTATATCATTCCCACTCGTTAATAGGACAGTAATCACCGGATACGAACCTTGCACCTTGCACAAAAAGCGCAATTCACACAGTCGAGAAAATAGTACTTCATTTTGCTCAGAATAAGATTTACACGCTTTGAGCAGTGACTTCATTCACGATACTTTCCATGAATCCGTTGGAAACCATCAATGAGAAGGTAAAAAAATGGAGTGCACCTTGAAATTGTTGGCGCACCATTTCGACTGTCTGGCGAACCACAACATCGCCTTATAGAAAAAATGACTTTTATCATGGCGATATTTAGACTGATTTGGTACCTTTACGCAACTTTGAAGACCATTCGAATTATATTCTCAGGCGCATTGATTGCCATTATGCTGATGTCCACCATCAGTCTTACGGTAAGTTTTCATCTGTGCGGAGGTGAAATTCAAAATGTGGCGATTAATGGGAAGGCTAAGTCTTGTGGAGAGCATGATTTGTCCTGCGATCGGGATGGGAACAGGAGTCGGATGTCATTTAATCATAAAGGTTGCTGTGAAGACGCTACGCTATTATTCGATTCAGACAAATATTTTTCCAAGATCAGCGAAAAAATAACCGTTGAAAATTATCAGCATATTTCTCTCCCGTTTGTCAGGCTTATTGAGCGGAAGAATCCGACCTTATCGTTAGGCCAAATTCATAGTACGAAGTACAAACCACCTTTAATTGATCGGGATATAACCATACTCGCACAGACATTCCTCATTTAGTAAATTCGCTGGATAGCCCTTTCCTTCCTTACAGGATGTGAAAGAATAATTCTTCTATTCTTCAGCGTTTCAAATAATTCATTCATCATGTTAAATAGACTGATCAAGTTCTTTTTGGAGAACAAGTTGGTTACGGGTTTGGTGGTATTGATATTTATTAGTGTCGGTATTGCGACGGCTCCATTTAATTGGAAAATGGATTGGTTTCCAAGGGATCCGGTGCCCGTTGATGCCATACCCGACATCGGTGAAAATCAGCAGATTGTTTTTACCACGTGGGTCGGAAGGTCTCCTCAGGACATTGAGGATCAGATTTCTTACCCGCTTACCGTTGCTTTACTTGGTGTACCCGGCGTAAAAACCATCAGGAGTAGTTCCATCTTTGGTGTATCCACCATCTATATCATTTTTGAAGAAAATATTGAATTCTATTGGAGCAGGACCAGGATTCTCGAGAAATTAAGTTCGCTTCCTGCGGGCATTTTGCCCGCGGAAGTCCAACCGGCACTGGGTCCGGATGCCACCGCTCTCGGCCAGATTTACTGGTATACCCTGGAGGGTAGGGATCCCCAGACGGGAGCGCCAACAGGAGGGTGGGATCCGCAGGAGTTAAGGACGATCCAGGATTATTACGTTAAGTACGCACTGAATTCCGCATCTGGAGTCTCCGAAGTTGCATCTATCGGAGGGTTTGTGAAAGAATACCAGGTAGACATCGACCCTGTTGCCATGAAAGAGTACAACGTTAATGTCGCTCAAATCATGCAGGCGGTAAAAGAAAGTAACCTGGATGTTGGTGCCCGTACAATGGAGTTCAACAATGCCGAATATCTGGTTCGTGGCCTGGGGTACATACGCAGCATTGAGGATCTGGAAGAAGCCGTGATCATCCAGCACGACAATACGCCAGTCCGGGTGAAAGATGTTGCGCAGGTTCACTTTGGCCCGGAAACCAGAAGAGGTGGTTTGGACAAAGGAGGAGCAGAAGCAACCGGGGCAGTAGTGGTATCGAGGTACGGCGCTAATCCATTGGAAGTTATTGAAAATGTCAAAAAGAAAATTAAGGAAATCGCACCTGGTTTGCCATCCAAAGTGCTTCCGGATGGTACCGTTTCAAAAGTAACCATCGTTCCATTTTATGACCGAAGCGGTCTTATCAAGGAAACATTGGGAACCCTGGAGGAAGCCCTTGAGCATGAGATACTGATTTCTATTATCGTGGTGATCGTATTGATGATGAATATCAGGGCTTCCATCATCATATCCACTTTACTTCCTATTGCTGTGCTGATGACTTTTATTGTAATGAAGTACTTCGGTGTAGATGCCAATGTTGTGGCGCTCTCTGGTATTGCGATAGCCATAGGGGTGATGGTTGACGTAGGTATTGTCTTTGTAGAAAACATTGTTCGGCATTTGGAGATGGAAGAAAATCGCGGAGCCAGTGGTAAGAAATTATTGGCCGTGATCTATGAAGCATCCGTGGAAGTGGCCTCCGCCATTCTGACTGCCCTGGCTACTACAGTCGTTAGTTTTTTGCCTGTATTTGCGATGCAGGCATCTGAAGGAAAATTATTCAAGCCCCTGGCTTTTACCAAGACATTCGCGTTGTTGGCTTCTTTCGTTCTTGGATTGGTGTTGGTGCCAGCGTTGGCGCATGTTGTCTTCGCCATTCGTTTTGATAAGGAAAAATCGAAAAAGATATGGGCGCTTGTCATGGCCGGTCTTGGTTTAGCTTTCCTTATCATTTATGGAAGCATACCTGCCATTGCCTTGATCTTATTTGGGGTCAACAATTTCTTTGAGGACAGGTGGCCTGCAAACCTGAGGGGGATTATAAATTGGCTGAATACCCTAATTATCATAATGACGGTTGTGTATTTTCTCACCAAGGCCTGGATGCCTTTGGGGGCTCAAAACAGCCTTATGACAAACTTCTTTTTTGTCATTGTATTGGTAGGCATTGTATTGGGATTGTTGATGTCGATGGTACATTTCTATGAGCCTTTGCTTGCATGGTGTTTAACACATAAGAAACAATTTTTTCTAATTCCATGCTTCACTATTCTTTTCGGCGCTACAATTTGGCTCGGGTTCGATAAAATTTTTGGATTTGTCCCATTTGGACTTAAAGTAGTCTGGTTGGAAGTTAGGCAAACAGACGCCTGGCAATATCTAAATAAGAAAATCCCAGGGATAGGTAAAGAATTCATGCCTCCGCTGGATGAAGGGTCCTACCTGTTAATGCCTACTACGATGGCGCATTCCGGGATTGAAGAAAACATGGACGTCATTCAGAAAGTTGATGCGTTTGTGAGCCAGATCCCCGAAGTGGAATCTGTGGTTGGAAAATGGGGCCGTGTAAATTCAGCGTTGGATCCGGCGCCGATATCCATGTTTGAAAACACCAT
Organism: Cyclobacteriaceae bacterium; assembly: GCA_029858965.1. Taxonomy (GTDB): domain Bacteria; phylum Bacteroidota; class Bacteroidia; order Cytophagales; family Cyclobacteriaceae; genus Chryseolinea. Next base: position 6,157 of record JAOUDZ010000066.1, on the reverse strand, counting down.
CGTCTACAAGCCTGAATACATGGTGGATGAGAATGGGCATCGGTTGCGCTTCAAAACAGATAATGATGGCAATTATTTATTGAAAGACGGAACAGCCTATCATCCCGAAAACGATAGTTTCAGAAAACTAAATGGAGATGAGTTAATAATCGACAGCAAGGATGGCGAGTACTATCGTCAATGGCGAAAGCACATTACCTCTCCCGATGATATATGGCTGGAGATAGTCAAGTCCACCAGGATTCCAGGCATGACCTCGGCACCAAAATTACAGCCCATACAAACACGCTTGATTATGCTGGCAACAGGCATGCGCGCTCCAATAGGCATCAAAGTATTTGGCCCCGATCTTCAGACAATAGAAACAGTAGGCCTTAAGTTGGAAAAAATATTACAACAAGTACCCAGCATTGAATCTTCCTCAGTGTTTGCAGACAGGATTGTTGGCAAACCCTACCTGGAATTTGAGGTGAACAGAAAGGCAATAGCCCGATATGGACTTTCCATGAAGGATATGCAAAACTTCATAGAAATAGCAATTGGCGGCATGAAGCTGACCACAACTGTGGAAGGCCGTGAACGGTTCCCTGTTCGGGTTAGATATGCCCGGGCGTTCAGAGATAATCCGGATGACGTGAAGAATGTGCTTATTCCGACTCCTTCAGGCGCACAGATACCATTGGGAGAGCTTGCGGAAGTAACCTACCGCCGGGGTCCGCAGATGATTAAGAGTGAAGATACTTTCCTGGATGGATACGTAATCTTTGATAAAAAAATCGGGTATGCTGAAGTTGAAGTCGTGGAAGAGGCCCAGCGATTTATTCAAGCTAAAATAGATGCAGGAGAATTTGTGCTGCCCGCAGGTGTAACCTATAAGTTCACAGGGAATTATGAAAACCAGATAAGGGCGAGCAAACGGTTGGCAATTGTTATTCCGATCAGTCTTTTGGCGGTATTCCTCCTACTTTACTTTCAGTTTAAAACGGTTACTGCGTCTGCGATTCATTTTTCCGGTGTCTTCGTAGCGTTTGCTGGAGGCTTTATTATGCTCTGGTTATATGGCCAGGGTTGGTTTCTAAATTTTGATGTCGCCGGATTGAACATGCGGGACTTGTTCCAAATGCACACCATCAACCTCAGTGTAGCCGTATGGGTAGGTTTTATAGCACTGTTTGGCATTGCGACAGATGATGGTGTTATCATGGGAACCTATATCCACCAGGTTTTTGAAGAAAGAAAACCAACCACCGTTGAGGAAGTTCGTGAGGCTGTTTTAACAGCCGGCAAAAAGAGGGTTAGACCTGCAATGATGACTGCCGCCGTTGCGATAATAGCGCTTTTGCCTGTTTTAACTTCCACGGGAAAAGGCGCGGACATCATGGTGCCAATGGCAATCCCCACGTTTGGTGGTATGATTATTCAACTCATGACCATGTTTGTGGTACCTGTTCTCCAATCCGTTTGGCGTGAAGGTGTAGTGAATAGACAAGCTAAACTATTATCATAAGGAAAGATGAGATTATTAATAAAATATACAGGTGTGCTGGCCATTATCCTTCTATCGTTGAATGATAACATCTCCGCACAGGGCGATCAGGAAACTTATCTGGATGGCTATCTTAAGCTTGCCGCTGAAAACAACCCTGAACTCAGGTCTATGTTCAACCAGTACCTTGCTGCGTTGGAAAGAATGCCGCAAGCCAAAGCCCTTCCTGATCCAACGGCCATGTTTAATTTTTTTGCAAGCCCTGTGGAGACCCGAGTTGGGGCACAGCGATTTGGCATTTCGTTAGCCCAGGCTTTCCCGTGGTTTGGTCAACTAAAATCGCAGGAAAATGCTGCAGCACAATTGGCTAAAGCACGGTATGCGGTATTTGAAGAGACCAAAAACAAATTGTTCTTTGATGTTCGTGGCACGTATTACGATCTGTACGTGTTGCTGGCGGCGACCCATATTACCCGTGAGAATATCCGGCTTTTGGAATCTTTTCGGCAACTCGCCAATGTGCGGTTGGAATCCTCAACAGGAAGCGCTGTGGACCTATTACGGGCTGAAATGGATTTGGAAGAACTGCAAAATCAGTTGCATTATCTGGAAGATTCAAGAATACCAATTCGAGCCAGGTTTAATGAACTGCTGAACACAGAAACTCCTGTAGACATTGTTGTTCCTGACACACTGGCTACCATTGCTTTTTCAGAAAACAAGAATATTCTGATGGATTCCATTGTTGCCCAAAACCCACTGCTCAAAAGTCTTGAATATGAAATGCTGTCGATGGATGCCGAAATAGATGTGGCCCAAAAAATGGGATTGCCTTCTTTCAGCCTGGGAATTGCTTATACCAATGTTTCCCCCCGATCGGATATGACCATGCCGGATAACGGAAAAGATGCGCTGATCTTTCCTCAGGTGGGGGTTCGAATTCCGCTTTACAGAAATAAATATCAATCTATGCTAAAGGAAAAGGAAATTCTCAAAACATCTATTTTAAATCGCAAAGAGAACAAGGAGAATGAACTGGCGACAACCCTCGAAAGCATCTGGAGAGACTATTCAAACGCGGTTCGCAGAGTTGCGCTTTACCAACGTTTGATACGATTGGCGAACCAGTCACTTGACATTCTGGTTTCCCAATATTCAACAGCCGGAAGTGCTTTCGAAGAAATACTGCGAATGGATCGTCAGTTACTGCGGTACGAACTTGAATTGGAAAAAGCTCGTGCTGATCAAAATACATTCGTAGCGCACATCAATTACTTAACAGGAAAACAACTTTAAGATGAAAATACTAGATACTTTAAAAAACAAGAGCGTGCTCATTTCGCTCGGTGTCTTTGCTCTGGGCTTGCTTTTTGGCTGGCTCTTATTTGGAGGGTCAGGAGGAGAATCTGCAACCACACTTCCAGAGGGGCATACAGTAGAAGATCATCAAAATGGGTCGGTGTGGACTTGCGTAATGCACCCCCAGATTCGCGCGGATAAACCAGGTAAGTGTCCTATTTGCGGGATGACACTCGTTCCGATTGAGTCTGAAAATGAAAGCAATGGTGATGAGTCTGATCAATACACAGTAAAATTCTCAAATGCTGCCATGAAAATAGCGGAAGTTGAAGTAAGCGTCATTGAAAAGAAGGCACCATACAAGGAGGTGTATCTTCCGGGTAAAGTAATGGCGGATGAGCGAAACATTGCAGCGTTGACCGCACGCTTTCCGGGGCGTATTGAAAATCTTTCAATCAACTATACCGGTCAACGTGTGATAAAAGGCGAGGTGCTGGCAAAGATTTATTCTCCTCCGTTAGTAACGGCCCAGCGAGAGCTATTTGAGGCATTGAAATTCAAAGAAACTAATCCGGGCTACTACAAAGCATCACGTAATAAACTAAAACTTTGGGATCTGACCGACGAACAGATTTCCCAGATAGAAAATTCCGGAGAAGTGGCGTTTTACTTCGATGTGTTGTCTCCCATCACTGGCACAGTAACTACACGCAACATTGCACTAGGGGATTATGTAAGAGAGGGTGATCCCTTGTTTGAAGTCGTAGATCTGCGCCGCGTTTGGATTATGTTTGACGCATATGAAAGTGACATCCCCTGGATAAAGCTTGGCGATAAAATCAAATTCAAAATCAAGTCCATTCCAGGAGAAGAGTTTGTAAGCAAGGTAACGTTTATTGATCCGGTATTGGATCGTACGTCAAGGGTAGCCGGCGTAAGAGCTGAATTGAATAACCCCAATGGTTTGCTAAAACCGCAAATGCTTGCTACGGGAGTTTTAAAGACGATGCTCCCTGGGTCTGCCGATCAATTGGTTGTGCCTAAATCATCCATCTTATGGACTGGAAAAAAAGCAGTGGTTTATGTGATGACAAATGATCAAAATAACATGTTTCAATACCGGGAAATTGAATTGGGTGCTGAAGCTGGTGATTACTATATAGTAAAGAGCGGATTGCAGGATGGCGAGATGGTTGCCACGCATGGTGTGTTCAAAATTGATGCCGCAGCGCAGCTGAAAGGTGAGAAAAGTATGATGAACCCGGAAGGCGGTAAACAATCCATAAGTGGTCATGGAGGCATGGATATGGGCTTAGACAATAAAAATGATGTTACCAGTGCAGACGGCAAAACTGCAAGTGCCGAAAACGCCATGAATATGGACGTGGCGGTACAGGAAAGCTTCAAGAAACAATTGACAGCCGTTTACAAAGCTCAGTTAACATTGCAGCAAGCATTTTTGGCCACAAATGTTCCCATGGTTCAAAAAGCCGTTCCCGTTGTTGAGGCCAAACTCACCGAAATCGACATGAGCCTGCTGAGTGGCGAAATGCATAATCATTGGATGGCCAGTGCCAAAGTTCTTGCGGAATCGCTAAATCGTATCAGGGTGTCAAAGGATATCGAACAACAGCGCCTGGCTTATGCTGATTTCAATGATGCCTTATATGGTGCAATAAAAATGTTCGGAATTGCAGGTGAGACTATATACTTTCAGTTCTGCCCAATGGCCAGAAAAGGAGAAGGCGCATATTGGCTAAGTGCGATCAAAGAAATTAAAAACCCCTATTACGGTGATGCGATGTTAACGTGCGGTGAGACAAAAGAAATAATCAAAAAATGAATAGGAAGACCTGAAAGCGTTTTGTAAAGGGGTTTACTGCTTTCTTTAATTTCTAAATTGTTAAATTCCGGACTGCAATCTGCTGCTAATGCGAATCAGAATTGCATAATATACAGTAGCCTATGCGTTTTGAATACCGATCTTATCCCAATGTGGTATACTACGGGACGGGCAAACTTGAAATCTTGCCCGATCTGCTGCGTGAGAATCGTAAAGTAATGGTTATCGCGAGTGAGCGATTGACGGGGCATGTAGATGCTTTGAAAGCTGCATTGGGTAAAGATCGTGTTATTCAATTTTCTAAGGTTATTCAGCATGTTCCCGACACGCTGGTAAAGGAAGCGGCTGATGTCAGAAAACACCATCGGCCGGATACTTTGGTAGCGATCGGTGGAGGATCAGCTGTGGGACTCGCCAAAGCGCTTTCATTGGAGGAATATATTCCACAAATAGCCATTCCATCCACGTTCTCAGGTTCAGAGCAAACGAACATTTACGGCATTAGTTCTGCAGGTGCCAAAAAAACTGGCAGGCACGATAGTGTGCTACCCGGTATTGTGATCTATGACCCCAGTCTTACGCTGACCATGCCCAAAAATTTGGCCGTGACAAGCGCCATGAATGCGATGGCACATTTGATGGAGGCAATTTATTCACCTTCAGGTAATCCAATCACTACCAACAATGCCATGCTGGGGATGAAAGCGATTCAGGCGGGATTGAAAACACTAGCAGACACCGACAAACTGACGAAAAGCGCCAATGAGAAAATCCTCTTCGGAGCATATTTAGGAGGTAAATGCCTTTGCGAGGTTGCCATGGGACTGCACCATAGAGTGGCACACGTTCTTGGCGGAACTTTCGGGATGGAGCACGCCAGCGTGCATACGGTATTGCAGTCATATACTTTAGCGTATCAATGGCTGCATCTGGCTGAACCGATTCAAAATGATTTCAAGCTGGCTTTGGAGTCTGACAATCCCGCAAGAACGTTGAAAGCGCTTGCCGGCAATGCCGGGGCGAAAACAAATTTGAAGAGCATTGGTTTCAAAGATAAAGACATAGAAAGTGCGGCTGAGATCATCTCATCCATGCCCTACGCTAATGTGGCTCCGGTCTCGAAAGAGAGTATAGTGGAGATGCTCACCAATGCTTACGAGGGAAACCTGGCTTGATGCAAAACAGGGCAGCTGCTAAATGCAGGAGGATTTTACCTGTATCAAAATGACAAAGTTTTTAGTAGTAATTTGAAAGAATTATGCAAGACCTACATCTATTTGAGAACACCGTATACGCGGGCCCAGAATTATCATTGGCCAAGCGCGCAATGATCTTTGTCCACGGCCGTGGGGATAGTTCTGACAAAATGGTCAACCTGGCCAACGAGGTGGTTCAGGATCCGGACATGGCGCTGATATTTCCAAAAGCCACCAACAACACCTGGTATCCAAAAAGTTTTATGGCACCCACTCAGGAAAATGAACCCTGGCTGACTTCAGCATTGGAGAATATGGCAAAGGTGGTTGCGC
>JAOUDZ010000065.1 GCA_029858965.1 Cyclobacteriaceae bacterium | reverse complement strand
CAAAGACATCAAGCCAGGTGCAGGCAGTTGTGGCTATAGTCCCTAATACTGATTTTATCAGTTATTATCGTTGGAAAAGAGAAACTGGAAAAGAAGCAGGATTAGCTGCCAAATTCCTGGGAGCTTCATCATTAACAGATTTGACAAATGCCAGAGAAGCATCGCCGATTACGTATCTAGATAATGAGAGTGCTCCTACATTTATTATCAATACAATGGCCGATGACGTGGTGGATTTCAAACAGGGTGTTCTTTTTGTCGAAAAATGCAGAGATATGGGAGTTCAAGCCAGGCTTTTTACTTATTCAGATGCCCCTCATCCTTTCGCGGCTTGGAATCGGTGGTATGATGAAACAATGGAAATGGCGATTTCTTATTTTCAGGAAATGCTGATCATGGATTAGGAGGATTAAAATAAATTCATTGAAGGTGAGAACCATCCAACTTTATTATTAAAGGCCGGTCGCCAATAATGTATAAAGAAATACGGTTTGGGTGCAAACTCAAACCGTTAATGTATTTAATTAAGTATCTTAACGTCCGAAAATCAAGTGCATATAATCCGCTACTGCTATTATACTAACCGTTAGCTGCAATGTCTTGGACATTTTGGACGCAGACAATACATGACTAGAAATATGAAGCGGGCCGACAATAGATTTATATTATTTGGCAAGGAAGTTTATAAGAATTAAAACGGAACAAGTGTCGATCATGAAAAATGTAATTAAGATTTTAGTAGTCATCTCGAGCATCCCATTGTTTGTGTTAGGCGTAAGGGCAATGTTTGCGCCAATGACTACGTTCGAATTATTTGACCTGGATCCTCGCGGAGTTTTCGGAATGAATAATATTCGGGCTGATTTGGGTGGAATGTTAATTGCAAGTGCCTTGATGATATTAATAGGTTTATGGAGACAAAATCATACTTGGTTTTTTGCAACAATTTTAATGATGAGTACTTTATTAGTCGGCCGAATCATCAGCTTTATTGTTGACGGATGGACATCAGCTGCGATACCAGCAGTTGTTGTTGAGATTTTTGTAATAGGCGTATTGTTCCTAGCGAACTCAAAGTTAACCCAGACTAAGGAGTGAAAACAAACAAGATTAGAGATAAGCGCAGCGGCTAACAAAGAGCATATGCCAGCTTGGGGTGTTCGGCCAGTTGAAGAATTCGTTTCTTTATTTAGTTTCGTCACGGCCGACAATGACGTGTTTCAAAAGACCCAAGCTGTCATATGCAAAGAACGTTAGGCAAAATAATATCATGAATTATGCATATAAGAAAATCCTTGGAATTAATTGCTGGATTTAGTCCATTTCTCCTACTTTCCAGTAATCCCCCAGCAAGTAAGAATCTCAATTCCTCCGAATGGTTGAAAAATTTTAAAGTCAGACGGAATAACAGCTGAACTTATCGCTTTGAAATATTCGATGCCATGCCTTTATCCGATTTCAATTTTAAGCCTAATCCTGAAATAATGCCGTTTGGCAAGCTATTTACACATATAGGAAGTGGTTTGAATGTGTATGCCGGAGTATTGCACGGCTCCGTTTCAGATAATGAACCAGAACCAAGTAATAAAACTGAAGTGTCTTAAAAAAACCAGAATCAAATCTAGCCTAGCAAATCAATGTATTTAAAGACATGCATTGGTCATGGACCTATAGTATTTATATTGCTATTACACTAATTTGTTGGAGACATATCCAATTAATATTTCTTCAATCAGGCGTATTTTGGTTATATACATTTTACATGCTTTATGCTGTTGTTATTATTATCATTGCATTGCTACCGCAGATTAGGAATTTATACAAAAAGTAAAATACCTTAGAGAAAGGAAAACGGTTTGTAACAATGGAAGAATTAACGATAGAACAAATAAACAATTTTGTAATCGATGGCTTTATTAAAATAGAGAATGCCTTTTCAACTGAAATTGCGGATGATTGTAGGGGTTTATTATGGAAAGCTACTAGATGCGACCCTAACAATCCTGATAGTTGGACACGACCGGTAATTAGGATTGGTGAGTTGGGACTTGAACCATTCAAAAAAGCAGCGAACACACTAATTCTTCACAATGCTTTTGACCAATTAGTTGGAAAGGATAATTGGCTTCCAAGACTTACCCTTGGTTCGTTCCCGATACGTTTCCCGAATAAAGAACAAGCCAATGATACCGGTTGGCACGTAGATGCAAGTTTTGCAGGAGAAGATGCCAACAATTATCTGGAATGGCGGATAAACATTCACTCAAAGGCCCGTGGATTGTTGATGCTATTCTTATTTTCAGATGTTACAGAAATGGACGCACCAACCATTATCAAAGTAGGCTCACATTTTAAAGTTGCTAAAATTTTAGAACCAGAAGGAGAAAAGGGACTTTCATTTGTGGAATTAGCTCAACGTCTAGATGCAATTTCTTCAATGGAAGAAATTGTTGCGACAGGAAAAGCGGGAACAGTCTATTTATGTCACCCATTTATTGTTCACGCTGCGCAAAATCATTATGGGACAACGCCAAGATTTATGGCACAACCTCCCTTGCTGACAAAGAATGATTTTAATTTAAACAAAATAGATACTCTAATTTGTCCTGTTGAAAAAGCTATATTGATAGGTCTCAGAATGTGAAAGCGCTACCAATAAGCAACAATGTACCATTCAATATTTTGGGTGGCCACACCTGGACTTTAAAATCAGCCGAAAGAGATAAATTTCAGTGACGTGACGATAAAAGAAGAAACCCAACTGTTGCCAACAGTATGTTTGCGCAATGGTGGCGTGACGTCAGGGTATTAAGTATATTTATTATATTACGTTTGTCCACGAGGACGGGTCGCGGCTTCGATAGGCCACCACTGTGCAAACACAAACATTGTGCGTAATGCTTTAGTGAAGTTTTACTTTAAAGAATTAATATTCAATTCAGTCATCTTACAAAGCGTTTTTATGATCAAATTCATTTTAAACCATTCCCTAAGTAATTCCATCTGTAAAAATTCACAATAATTAAATATTTCTGAGATGGAAAATTCAACAAAACTTGCAGGAATTATTGGCCCAACTCTTATTGCAATGAATATAACCGAAATCATGACTTCACATATTTGGGTAAATGTTGCTGCTACGCAAACATATTTGGCAGGCTTATTATGGTTTATTGCAGGCTTATCAATTGTCCGAAGTCACAATAATTGGACTCTTAGTTGGACAGTCCTAATAACCCTAATTGGCTGGTTTGCAATTCTTATTGGTCTCAGTAGAATGGCGTTTCCAGAAACTGTTCAACAGGGTACCGAAAAAAGTTCTTTTATTTTAGTTGGACAAGTAGTGCTTCTCATAATTGGAGTAGTATTGACCTTCAAAGCATATATCCAAAAAGATAAGAACATGAATGGGCAATGAGTTTTTCCGGCTATCCGTCTAAGATAGGACAGTCTAAAAATTTAAGCCGCGTGCTTTGTCCAAGGCGTCCAACCGTTGGCCGTCGACCGTCTAACCGTCGACCGATTCCCGTTTTTCCTGCAAAGCACAAACGCAAAACAAAAACTAAAACGCAGTATGGGCGTTTAGCCCATACTGATCCTTGGCAATTGCAGCCAACTTGAAAGGAGACGGTATATAGCCAACGAAACATGTTGGCTTCGTAAAAGCTACTAAACTCAAAACGCTCAATGAGCTCACGCTGAAGGATGCAAGTGGAACAGGAAAACCGGCAAGAACTACACATTGTAAACAACGATTCTGCCCAACTTATAGAGGGTTAGTACAATAGAAGGACAGAAAAGACATTTCAGGCGCTGTTTGATTCCTGCTTTCAAGTTGCATAAATTGCTTCAGAAATAAATTAGATTACTAAACAGTCAACCAACAAAAACCGAGGTAGAAATAATGCCTTAGGAATAAATTAGGTATATTTCATAAAATGCCCCAATACCGCCAACTTGCTGCCATCATGTTCACCGATATTGTCGGCTACACCGCTTTGATGGGTAATGATGAGCTTAAAGCTTTTACTCTGTTGGAGAAAAACAGGCAGCTGCAAAAGCCGATCGTAGAACAATTCAATGGCCGCTGGATAAAAGAACTAGGTGATGGAGTTATGGCCAGCTTCAACACAGTCTCCGATGCCGTTCATGCAGCCATAAAAATTCAGGAAGATTGTACTTCCGCAAACGATTTTGAGTTACGCATCGGTATTCATTTAGGAGAAGTTGTTTTTGTTAAAGATGATGTATTTGGCGATGGAGTGAATATTGCTTCCCGTATTCAATCTGCAGCAAAACCCGGTTGTATTTTTATTTCAGAAACAGTCAACCATAATATTTCCAATAAAAAAGACATTAAAACCCAGTTTGTAAAAGAAGAGCTACTGAAGAATGTAAGTCAGCCGGTGAGAATGTACCAGGTGCTGTTTGCCGGCAGTGAAATAATCGTACCAGAAAAGCAGGTTACAGCTGTTATTGAAAACAGCATTGCGGTGTTGCCCTTCGCGAATTTGAGCAGTGATCCGGAGCAGGAATTTTTCAGCGATGGGATCAGCGAAGAAATCATCAACATGCTGGCGCAGGTACAGGAGTTAAAAGTGATAGGAAGGACTTCTTCTTTTGCCTTCAAAGGAAAAAACCTGGATTTAAAATTAATTGGAGAGCAATTGAAGGTGAGCCACATCCTGGAAGGAAGCGTCCGGAAATCGGGCAGCAAATTGCGCATCACTGCACAGCTCATTAAAGTTTCAGATGGCTTTCATCTTTATTCTGAAAAGTTTGACCGGGAGCTGAAAGATATTTTTGATATTCAGGATGAAATATCGCTGGCTATTTTGAATGCCATCAAAATAAAATTATTTGGCAAAGAGAAGAAATCAGTTTTAAAGAAGTACACAGATAATGTTGACGCGTATCAATTGTATCTGGAAGGACAATATTATGTCAGTAAATATACTCCGAATACTTTCATGAAAGCCATTGAATATTTTGATAGAGCCATTGAAATGGATCCAAACTATTCAATTGCATTTTCAGGAAAGGCATATTGTTACATGACCTTAAGGGATATTTTTGGACTACCGTCAGAGGATACCATGCCGCAAGCATTGAAAGCGGCACAGAAGTCTCTTGATTTGGATGGCGAGATCGCCCAAAGCCATCTTGCTATTGGTAGAATTAAATTACACTGGGAATGGAATTTTAAACAGGCAGAAGAACACTTTATAAAGGCCATTTCCATTGATCCTAACAACGCGGAAAGTCATGTGCAATTATGCATGTGTTCAACAATACTTGGCAATAAAGAGAAGGCAATGAAGCACTCGCAAATAGCCATAAGCCTGGATCCATTTTCACTTATGAACCTATTTATGGTAACATTAGCACCTTTTAGTTTTGGCGAAATGGAGATAGTCATTGAGAACGCAAAACGAATGGTAAATCTTGATTCTATGTTTTTTGCCGGTCATTTTTGGCTAGGATATGCCTATATGCTAACAGGCAGGCCACAAGAAGGGATGGCGGCATTAGGGTTAGCTGTTCAACTGGAAAAAGGCCCGTTCACATTATCATTTCTGGGAACAGTTTATGGGTTGATGGGAGATACATTAAAAGCCCGGGAAGTGATCAAACAATTGGAAAACATGAAGGGGAATAATTTTATTGGTGACGTTTATACATCGATAGGGGAGTATGATATTGCTTTTTTGTATTATAACAAAGCTATTGAAGCCCACGAAGAGCCAATGTTATGGAAGAAACCCTTTTTTGCGAGTATTCCTGAATTACAACAGGACCCAAGAACCAGTAAGCTATTGGATAGAATGGGGATACCCTATTAGAAAACTAAACGTTGAGTCATTGTTTCTGATTCGACAGTGGACAACTCGTGGAGTTTCTAACTAATCGACAACGAAAAATCAAGTAACGGATGATTAATACGCTAGAACCACAACTGACCACAACAATATGTTTATGCCATCTTGGGGTTTTATGGAGGTATGTAGTTTCCGTTTCTTAACTTAATTATGTTACAGTAGACACTTTGGAAAGGTCGCGTTTGTCATGCCGCGCTTTTAACAATCCCCCCTCCTCCCAAGCCGTAATAAACACAAACGTTACGGGCCAGCCAGCACTACATCGCGGACAGTTTACCTTCGACATTTTTACTTCGCAGACTTTTCGGTTGACTTCATCGGGTGTTCTGCGAGGATAACTTTTCGCTTGTGACAATTTATTTTTTATGGACAAGTTGACAATTAAGAAATAAAATATTTAGATTAGTCAACTAACTTTAGTCGACCACAAATTTACCCGCACGCAATGAAAAGACGTAATTTTGTATTACTAGCCTCAGCCGGAGTTGTTGCGGTTTCTATTCCTGCTGTTAATTACTTTTTTTATGGTATTCCTGACTATGATAAAAAGTTAAGCATCCCTCAATTGCTTTCACTCATATGGGATGAAGAAAAGATTTTGTCAATAGGGGCAAAGTATAGTGAAACATTTGCCGAGGAGAACAGCGAGCGTGACCTTGCCCGAGCTCTGTTTGCAGATCCACTTAACCAATCATATGACAAATTGGAAGAGATGACCCAGGCAGATTTTGATGAGGGGAGAATGGTCATCATTGATGGTTGGGTTCTTTCAAAAACAGAAGCCCGCCAATGCGCTCTTCATCATTTACAAAATCAAAAAGCTTAATGCTATGCATGTAGACGCAAGAAAATTACCAGCCAACAGCATCATCGAAGGAGACATTTGCATTATCGGAACCGGACCCGCAGGCTTAAGTATGGCCATGGATTGGATGAATACTCCATACAACGTCATGCTTCTTGAAAGTGGTGGCTTCGAATATGACGACAAGGTTCAAGATATGTTAGCAGGCGAGAGCACGGGGCAGCGTTACTTTCCGCTTCGATCAACCCGCCTATCTCAATTTGGAGGTACTTCAGGTCACTGGGCCGGAATGTGTTCCCCGTTTGACGATATTGATTTCGAAAAAAGGGATTGGGTTCCCGATAGTGAATGGCCCATTACGAGAAAAGAACTTGAGCCTTACTATGAGCGAGCACATCAGCCTTTGAAACTTGGACCGTATAAATATGATTTGCCGTATTGGCAAACACAAGCACCCAATCTAAACCCATTTCCACTTGACGAGAAAGTAATCTGGAATAAAATCTGGCAATTGAGTAATGTAGCAGGCTGGAAGGGTGGATTTATGCCTGCCTATAAAGATAGTATTGTAAATGCTAAGAATATACACTTGCATACTTATGCCACTGTAGTGGCTATTGCGGCCAATGAATCCGTTAATTCGATTCAGGAGCTGGTAATAAAAAACAGTACGAATAATACTCACAAGGTACGCGCGAAACATTTTGTATTAGCTACCGGAGCGATACAAAATGCACGTATGTTATTAGCTGCCAATGAACAAGCAAAAAAGGGTCTTGGCAATGACAATGACTTGGTAGGCAGATATTTTATGGAACATTTGGAAGTGGATACGGCAGAGATGTGGCTGCTAAAACCCTTCCCTACCGACTTGAATACCTTTAACCAGAAGCTGATGTTCTGGAATGAGCTGGCAATTCGTAAGGAAGTTCAGCGAGAAGAAAAAATTCTTAATGGAACATGCGGGCTTGCACCAACCGCTTACGCTCGAAATAAAACCCCCGTTATTGACACCTGGCAAAATGAAGATCCCAGAAAATCTCTTGATAATTTTTTCAATAGCTGGCATGAGGCTGAAGAGAAAGCTAAAACTCTTAGTCAAGGTGCCATAACCAGAGCCTTCACTTTCCAAACCAGAATGGAACAATCGCCCAACCCTGACTCGCGTGTAACATTAAGTGAGAAGAAGGATGCTCTTGGTGTGCCCCTTGCTAATTTAAACTGGGCCCTTACTCCGTTGGATAAGAGAAGCCTACGCAGAATAAATCAGATCATAGCCAAAGAGGTTGGCAAAGCGGGCATTGCTCGCATAAAATTGCATGATTTCCTGGTTGACGAAAATGATGACAGTTTTCCAAAATCAACCAATGCAGGATGGCATCATATGGGCACCACACGAATGGGTACAACACCGAAAGAAGGAGTTGTGGACATCCATTGTCAAGTTCATGGAATAAATAATCTTCACGTTGCTGGATCAGGGTGTTATGTTACCGCAGGTGCACCAAACCCAACGTTGACGTTAGTTGCTTTTGCACTTCGTTTATCCGATCGAATTAAAGAGCGCATGAAATTAAATTCGTAATACCCGGTCAATTTAACGCATGACTTTTTATTTGTGCGTACAGACAATTTTAGGCAAAGAAGAAAACTGACGTGACCATTTCGTAACGGTGGACAGAATGGCCTGCCCATAACAAAAAGCTTCTGCAATAGCGCGGTGAGGTGTAAGCTCAAAGTGTTATCTTCGTTGCCCAAGGCTGGAGGAATAAGCACCTATACTGAAGTGGCTGCTGGTCATCTTCCGGCTATTGTTATAACAATTGGAGGCTATTTAGGTATTGCCATTTTTGCCGGAGCAGCAGATCTTTTTTTGCTGGATTATACTTTTACTATGCTGGTAGCTCTTTTGATTATTGGTTTTGCAGGAGTAAGCAGTTCCGAAGCGCAGGATATTCCATTTACAAACATGTTTGCAAACTTGAATTCATTAAACTGGGGTATCCTCCCATTAATAATGCTAGCTATGTTGGCTTTTCTGGGAATAGAATTTGTATGTCCAATGATCGAAGAAACTATTCAACCCGAGAAGAATGTGCCACGGGCAATGATTATTTCATCTTTCATTTTAACCAACAGCCTTACAAATTCAATTTCTTCAATTCTTCTGCCGCATAATCAACCGCACGGGCTGTAATGGCCATATAAAATAAAGATGGATTTTGCGTTCCTGTGCTGGCCATGCAGGCACCATCGGTGACAAACACATTCTTGCAATGATGCAATTGATTCCATTTGTTTAGCATCGATGTTTCAGGGTCGTTACCCATCCGAACACCACCCATTTCATGAATATCGAGACCGGGGGCTTGCATGCTGTCATGCTGTTCAATGTTGGTGCATCCCGCCGCCGCCAGCATCTCCGTACTTTGCGTTAAAAAATCCTTGACCATTTTTTCATCATTGTCGTCATAATCAACCGAGGTAACTAACAAGGGAATTCCCCATTGATCTTTTTGATCTGTGCTTAAACGTACATGGTTCGTTTCTTTAGGAAGGGTTTCTCCCTGCATCGACATGTAAACTTTCCAGTCGCCAGGTACTGCTATTGATTTTTTCAATTCGGCCCCGATTTCATTTTGAGTGTTTCCACGCGAACGATACGCCCCAACAAAAGTCAGAAAGCCGCCTAGATAATCCGTATCCTGTTTATGCAAGTTTCTGTAGTTTGCCATGATAGGCTTCGAAGGGCTCCGCCCAAAGTAATACTGATCATCAAAACCATCATACGAAGCGCTTAGGGATCCGCGGTAATTGTGGAAGATGATATGCTTTCCGAGAAGTCCGTTATTGTTACCTAGTCCATTCGGAAAACGTGATGAGGTGGAATTCAACAGAATCAGGTTGCTGTTTAGACAAGCTGCATTGACAAATATTATCCTTGCACTGAACTCGTGTGTTTCTTTCGTTAGGGCATCCACAATTCTTACCCCGGAAGCTTTCCCTTTATGTTCATCATAAATAATGGAGTGCACTACAGCATGTGGACGAATGGTAAGGTTGCCAGTTTTTTGTGCCCATGGTAATGTAGCCGAAACAGAACTGAAGTATCCACCATACGGACAACCACGGGCACATAAATCTCTCGCCTGGCATATTCCTCTTCCTTGTTTTAAATGCAGTGCAGTTGGTTGGGTCAGGTGGGCACCACGACCATGAACCATGAACCGGTCTTTATACTTCTTCCCCATTTTCTCCTTTAATTCTTTCTCTACACAATTCATTTCAAAGGGCGGAAGAAATTCGCCATCGGGCATCGCTTCCAGTCCATCGCGATTGCCACAGATGCCGGCAAACAGTTCAACATGTGAATACCAGGGCGCAATGTCTTTATATCGTATCGGCCAATCGATACCATAACCGTATCTGGCAGGTGCAGTAAATTCAAAATTACTCCACCGCTGAGTCTCTCTTGCCCACATCAGCGACTTGCCCCCTACTTGATAGCCGCGGATCCAGTCGAAAGGTTTCTCCTGTACGTAAGGATGTTCATGATCTTTCACAAAAAAGTGTTCAGTGGATTCTTCAAAGGCATAACATCTGCCTACTACCGGATTTTCTGCCAACACGTCCGAAGGCAATTTTCCGCGGTGTGGAAACTCCCATGGGTGTTTGGTAGCGCTAGGATAATCCTGGAGATGCTCAATATTCCGGCCCCGTTCCAGTACTAAGGTCTTTAAGCCTTTATCGCAGAGTTCTTTTGCGGCCCAGCCTCCGGAAATTCCAGAGCCGATAACAATGGCATCGTAGGTGTTGGATGAAATTGCCATGAATGGTGCTGATTGTTAATATCAGACTAATGTAATGTTTAGAAATCAATTACGCGTAAAGTGGCGGCAAAAGATTTTAAACGGTCCGGACAATATAACGATGCAAAAATTTGAAACATTGTATCTGGACAAGTATGCAACGGTTGAGAAACTTTCGATAACTGTTCCTTGAACTAAAATGCTTATCGCGATGATGAAGCTAAATGCCACGCGGGAACTTTTTGCACATAGGAACACGCTTGTGGTTCGAAAACTTCTTGCTTCCTCAGACTCTTTGTTGGTTTGGAACTTTAATGAGACGCGCTGAAAATGTCACTGGTCTTTTCGGGTTGATTATAACCCGACTGATAACAAAAGAATTGGATCGCAAGAATCCGACAACAGGTTTATGAAATCGCGGGGTGTATTATGAAATTAATGTTTTATCTTTCAAATAATGCTGGAGTGGTCCAAGTTTTGTTTTTCAAATTCCTGCCACTTCATAAACCCAATGCAAGAATTCTAAATTTACAACCCATACTAAACAAGGGAAGCTTATGAACACATGCAAGCAAAATACATCTGAAGAAATTAACAAGCGGTAGGCCTATCAATTTTAGCAGGTCGTTGGACTAACTGTTTTCGAGACGATTAAGACACGTTAAACAATTGGCAAATGGACAACGAAATTTTATTTACTGAGCGACAAAGATTTAGCCAGTGGTGGCTTTGGATAATCTTAATTGGCATTAATGGACTCTTCCTTTTTGGAGTTTTTAAACAACTGGTATTAGGCCAACAGTTTGGGAGTAAACCTATGAGCAACATGGGACTTTTATTCGCCTGGGGACTAACTTTACTACTGACAATTTTATTCAACACCTTTCGACTTGACACACAAATAAGAAAGGATGGAATTTACGTAAGATTTTTTCCTGTTCATTTATCATTCCGGCATTACGCCTGGGATAAAATCAAAAAATCATTTATACGGCAATACAGCCCAATTGGAGAATATGGCGGCTGGGGTTTACGACTTGGAATTTTTGGCAGCGGCCGAGCATTCAATGTGTCGGGTGATAAGGGTTTGCAGCTTGAATTCTTTGATGATAGAAAACTATTAATCGGAACAGCCAAGCCAGACCAACTAAACGAAATCCTTACTAAAATTGGGCAATTGAAACAATGACAATAAACCATAACGGCCAACGATGTACATATTCAATGGCATAGTAACGCGCTGGCGGCAAATGCTATTTTACAGAATGTCGTTGGAATACTTTTCATCTTAATCACGCTTTAAAAAACCATGAAAACAACAATGCTATATGAGCAACATAATTGAAACATCAAAAACTTTTGTACCTGTGGAAAGCATTGAATATGCAGACGGTTCAGTGGTAAGTAAAACCATTTTAAAGAAGCCGACTGGTAACATCACTCTATTTGCTTTTGACAAGGGCGAAGGATTAGCTGAACATAGCTCGCCATATGAAGCGCTTGTTCAATTGCTGGACGGCAATGCTGAGATTACAATTGGAGGAACACTTCACCATATTCAAACAGGGCAGAGTATTATTCTCCCTGCAAACATTCCTCACGCACTCAAAGCGAACGAGAAATTCAAAATGATGTTGACCATGATCAAAAGTTAATGGGCTCTCTGCCACCTATCTTACTACATTCAGATAATTATTTATAAGTTGAAATACGTAGTTTACGTTATAGAATTATCCAGGAAGGTATTTACCGAAAATGCTAAATTCAGGGCGGCCAATCCACAGTTCAATGGCGTGCTGCAATGTCTGTATGTGGGCATGACCAGCAAGACGCCTGCGGAACGATTCGCACAGCATAAGACGGGATACAGAAATAAGAAAGGCCACAAACTGTCTTCCAACATCGTGCAAAAATATGGCCTGTATCTGCGGCCCAGCCTGTACAATCATATCGATCCAATGACCAGAACAGAAGCCCTCAAGATGGAGGAAAAACTAGCGCTGGAACTCCGAAGAAAACGGTATGCGGTGTGGTTCAATTGACGCTTGCCACGTGCGATTCTCGCTTCTTACCCGGAGCGTAAGCTTAATGGCTGTCGCTCCAGCATTTTTTCCAGACAGTGTAAACTGGTTGTTCCCTGGATAGGAACAGCCAATCAGGTCTTCAAATCGATGGTCACGCCGGAAACAAAAGGCTGGTCATATAAACGTTTATTCTTGGCCTTGTACAAAGCGTTTGCAAGCGCCGCGAAAACTGGCGGGAACAATGGTTCACCGAGACCGGTCGGATCAGTTTCACTTTGTACAAAATGTATCTCGATAGACTTTGGTGCCTCACTATGCCTGATCATGCGATATTTATCGAAATTATTTTTTTCCGGCACGCCATTCTGAAAAGTCATTTCACCATAAAGTGCATTCCCAATCCCATCCACGATACCTCCTTCACCCATGTTGGTCGCTGCGTCAGGATTAACTACAATTCCACAATCCACTGCGGCATAAACTTTTTGTACAACAGGATTATTGTTCTTGATCACGATATCCAGCACTTCGGCTACGTACGAGTTGTGGCAGAAATAAGCTGATACGCCCCGATATACATCGGCTTGAGTCTCAAGCCATTTAGATTTTTCCTTCACCAATTTCAAAACTCCGGCATAGCGGTCCGCATCATAGTCGTTGTTTGACCCCACAGGATTATTCCTGGCCCGTTCCAAAAGTTCCAGGCGAAATTCAATGGGGTCCTTTCCCGCAAGTTCTGCGACCTCATCCAGGAAGGATTGCTCCGCTCCGGCAATGAAATTGGAACGGGGTGCCCGAAATGCGCCAATGGTAATGTTGGAGTCTAATTGCCAACCTTCTGCCAGGTAATTCTCTACGGCACCGGCAGGAAAACGATTTGCATGAACCGGGTGTTCGGGGATACCACCGCCACGCACCTGAAAACCAATGAGGTTGTTGTCGTTGTCCAGCGCAGCCTTGTAGGTAGCAACGTACGTAGGTCGGTAGATTCCATAGGTCATGTCATCCTCGCGGGTGTAAACCATTTTGACAGGGGCATTAATTTTTTGTGAAATGACCGCTGCCTCAACCATATGATGTCCGTAGGCTCTTTGACCAAACCCTCCTCCCATTCTTGCCAGTTTGATGTGGATCTTTTCTTTCGGTAGTCCTAATCGGGCAGAAAGGGATTGCACAATAAATTCAGGTGCCTGAATAGGGCCAAATATTTCAGCTTTTTCTGCTGTGACATGGGCAAAACAATTAACCGGCTCCATGGTATTATGCGCGAGGTATGGAGCCGAATAGGTTCGCTCAAGGATTTTGGCAGCCTTCTTGAAAGCTCCTTCAGGATCACCATCTTTTCGGAGCACATTCGCTGGCCTTTTCGCCATTTCGGCCATTTTCGCTTTGTGTCCTGTGGTGCTCTCCAGACCAGCAGGGATTTTGACTGTTTGTTTTCCTCCCCAGCCCTGGACTATTATATCGCTGTCGGAAATTTCTTCCCATTCTATTTTCAGGGCCTTTTTGGCATTCATAACCTCCCAGGTGGTACTCCCCACCACGACTACCAACTCCGTGAAGGTAGTCGTGTCAAAACCATTTCTTTCATAGTCGTCGGACAAAGTTTTGATGGTAAATACATCCTTGATGCCGGGCATGGATCTCGCTGCAGCATCTTCAACAGACTTCACTTTCAAGCCAAATGCAGGAGGATGGGCGATCATGGCAATCAGCATCCCTTGTTGGGTATAATCCATCCCAAACAATGGTTTGCCTGTTACGATATTCACTCCGTCAACGTTTTTCCTGGAGGTGCCAATAATTTTGAAGTCGCTGACCTTTTTCAATTGAACCTCCTCCGGAATGGGA
The DNA here is from genome assembly GCA_029858965.1 of Cyclobacteriaceae bacterium. Taxonomy (GTDB): domain Bacteria; phylum Bacteroidota; class Bacteroidia; order Cytophagales; family Cyclobacteriaceae; genus Chryseolinea. The sequence continues at coordinate 9,789 of JAOUDZ010000065.1, read as the reverse complement.
ACTCCTGCTGCCCGGGAAGCCATTTCACCATACCCTGCTTTTTTGCCGCTCGACTCGTGGTGAAGAATTCCGTCAGCGGTAGTAATCTCCTCAGCGGGGACACTCCACGCCTGCGCAGTTGCATTGATCAGCATTTGCCGTGCAGTCGCCCCTGCAGTACGAAGAATTTTCCATCCCTGACGGATCGACTGGCTTCCACCTGTAAATTGGCGTTCAAATCGTTCAGGAAAAAAATCGGCTTGCGCTACGATAACGTTTTTCCAGTCTATGTCTAGCTCATCGGCCAGGATCATCGGCAAGGATGTCTTGACATTTGATCCAAATTCCGGGTTGGGAGCCATAAGGGTGACTATTCCATTTTCTCCGATTTTGATGTAGCTGTTCAGCTCAAACCACGCTTTGGGAAGGGCCAAAACCCCATCCGGTGTAGGCTTGCATCCAGCCAACCAGCTAAAGCTTAGCATCATACCGCCGCCAGCAAGCGCAGAAACCTTTAAGAAAGATCTTCGGTTTATGGTTGTTTTCTCGAGTGTCATTTGTTGGGAAGGTTAAAGTGATTGAGACTTGGCAGCAGTTTTTACTGCAGCCCTGATCCGGAGATAAGTGCCACAACGGCAAATATTGCCATGCATAGCGGATTCAATTTCCGCATCGGTAGGATTTGGATTATCGTGTAGCAATGCAACAGCTGTCATGATTTGACCGCTCTGACAATAGCCGCATTGAGGAACATCATGCTCAAGCCAGGCTTTCTGCACCGGATGATCGCCATTTTCAGATAATCCTTCAATGGTGGTAATTGCCTTGTTTTCTGCCGATGAAACGGGTAGCTGGCAAGAACGAACCGCCATTCCCTCGAGATGAATCGTACATGCCCCGCAAGCTGCAATCCCACATCCATATTTGGTGCCTACGAGATTCAGGTGTTCCCGCAATACCCAAAGCATAGGCGTTTGGGGGTCAACGTCTACTGCCTGCTTCTTTCCGTTTACATTCAGGTTGATAACTGCCATGTCTTGAAAATTTATAGTAAAGAAGTATTTCTATTATTAAAGGTAATCATAAAGTTCCTATTATGATTAAGAAGGTCATACAGCTCGGCAGTAAGGAGCAAAAATAAAGTCGACTGATACATTGTTGGAAAACATAATTCAAAAAGCTTGATGTGTTATTTGCACTACTGGCCGGCTTTCTCTACACCCATATTTGCACAAATATATTTTTTTGAATCGATAATTTTCGCAATGAACGTTGCCATACTTTTTTGAGAAATGACGGAGCCTACTTTTATGGTCTTTACCCTACATTCGCAAAGCGGATGTTTCCAATGCTTGTACGAAAGGTTGATTATAATGCCGCTTGTTGGTTGCCTTGTACATGGCATTTGCCAGCGCACCGATTACCGGAGGAAATGCCGGCTCACCCATGCCCGTGGGATCAATTTCATTTTGTACAAAATGAACGTCAATCGATTTTGGCGCTTCGCTATGCCTGATGATTCTGTACTTGTTAAAATTATTCTTCTCCGGTAAGCCTTCTTTGAAGGTCATGGCACCATACAATGCATTGCCTATACCGTCTACAATAGCGCCCTCAGCCAGGTTAGTAGCGGCATCAGGATTCACTACAATACCACAATCAATCGCACAGCACACCCTGGGTATGCCAGGCTTGCCGTTTTCAAATGTCATTTCCAAAACCTGAGCGACATAGGTATTATGACAGAAGTATGCGGCAACCCCTCGATGGATATGGGGCTTTGCATTGTCCCAGCCGGATTTTTCGCGCACGAGTTCCAATACGCCCGCATAACGATTTGCCTCATACTCATTATTCTCACCTACCGGATTTTTTGAAGCGCGCGCCAAAAGTTCAAGTCGCAATGCAATTGGGTCTTTCCCTGCGGCCTCTGCCACCTCATCCAGAAAGGACTGCTCTGCTCCTGCTATAAAGTTGGATCTTGGTGCCCTGAAGGATCCGACGGTGATGTTGGAGTTTATGGACCAATCCTCGGCGAGGTAATTGTCTACTGCACCCGCAGGGAAGCGGTTTGCATACAACGGACTTTCAGGAATACCTCCTGCCTTTACATGAAAAGCGATCAGATTATTGTCCGCATCTAAGGCAGCCCTGTATGTGGCACTATATGTTGGGCGATAGATACCAGAGGTCATGTCATCTTCACGCGTGTATATCAGTTTAATTGGAGCATCCATCTTCTGGGAGATGAGCGCGGCTTCCAACAGAAAATGAGCGTAAGATCTACGTCCGAATCCTCCACCCAATCGTGTCATATGAATCTCGATATTCTCCAAGGGCATGCCGAGCCGGGATGAAAGTGCTTTCTCCGTAAATTCAGGTTTCTGAAGAGGGCCAACCAGCTCCGCCTTTTTCGCTGTGACATGAGCAAAAAAGTTCATTGGTTCCATGCAGTTGTGCGCAAGAAAGGGAGCAGTATAAGTACGTTCAATAATCTTCGCGGAATTTTTGAATGCTAATTCCGGGTTACCGTCCCTGCGAACCACGTTCGCGGACTTGGTCATCCATTGGGCCATATTAGCCATGTGTTCCGTAGTGCTCTCAAGGCCTGCTGGAATATCTACAGCCTGCGTACTGCCAAAAGCATTTCTTGATATCGTGTGATCTGAAAACGTTTCCCATTCAACTTTGAGCGCCTTTTTAGCATTCAGTACTTCCCAGGTAGTGTTGCCTACAACTGCCACTACCTCAGGAAATGTGCAAGTATCGAAATACTGTCTTTCGTATGCATCATCGAAAGTCTTAATGGTAAATATGTCTTTTATGCCGGGCATACCCTTCGCAGACGAGTCTTCAACCGATTTCAGTTTCATCCCAAAAGCAGGAGGATGTACAATCATCGCAATGAGCATTCCGTCACGCTTAGTATCAATTCCGAAGAGAGGTTTTCCGGTAATAATTTTTCTTCCCTCTACATTTTTTCGGGAAGTGCCGATAATCTTGAACTCCTTAACCTCCTTCACTTTCACTTCTTTCGGTACCTGGATTTTTGCAGCTGCTGAGGCCATCTCACCATAACCGGCAGATTTGCCGCTGGTTTTGTGGAATAGTGTACCTGCCTCAGTGGTGATCTCCTCAACAGAAACCTGCCAGGCCTGCGCTGCCGCTTCACGAAGCATCTGCCGCGCGGATGCACCCGCCAATCTAAGGCTACGCCAACCTTGCCGGATCGCCTGGCTACCACCGATAAATTGACGGGTATACAATTCAGTATTTAATGGCGCTTGTTCCACAATAACATTTTTCCAATCTACATCAAGTTCCTCAGCAACAATCATGGGCATGGAGGTCTTCACATTCTGCCCGCCTTCCGGATTAGGTGATATTATGGTGACTATACCATTTTCCCCAATTTTAAGATAGCCGTTCAGTTCAAACCATTCCTTGGGCATGGTCAGCCCGTCTTTAGGGTTCAATTGACAGCCACCTAACCAGCTGAAGCTTAGCATCAAGCCGCCACCCGCCAGAACAGATGTTTTTAAGAATGATCGTCTGCCTATTGATGTTTTGAAAAGTGTTTGTGCCATCATTTAAAAATTATGATTCAACAACCGGACTATCTGATTTAGATTTCAAGATCAGCTCTGATAGTTGAAACTGCCTTGAATTCCAATATAATCTAAAGTTAGCTCATTAATTTTTCTTAATGAACAATGTTTATGTGAACGGACTAAGGATTTTGGCTTATTCACAACCAGGTTTTCATAGTCACGTTGCACCTGTGACTTGAGCACGGCACGTTATTAATTACGTTATTAATTACGTTATTAATTACGTTATTATTCACAGGTAACTCTAACTTGCACCTCCTGGAGGAAAAATTGTGAAGTTAGTGGAAAAGTAAATCTAACTGCATTTAAACTAACTGCATGAAACAACTCTTTATAAATCCTGACTCCAGAACCATTCGTGCCGGATGGCGGATATTGATCTTCATGCTCATTTTTGCAGTGATCATGGTAAGCCTGACGTTGGGTGCGCGTGCCATGCCGGGGGGCTTAAAAGGCGGGGGCACCTTATCGTACACATTGCTTGCCATCTCCGCCACGCTTGCAGCCTACATCAGCCGAAAATATATCGATAAAGCAAGTCTTTCATCACTCGGCCTTAGACCTGACAGGGCTGCTGCCCTCGATATTATTTCTGGTCTGATCAACAGTGCATTGGTAATGTCTGGCATCTATTTCACCATGCTTTTCACCGGGCTTATTGAATTCAAAGGCTTCAGCTGGTGGACTGATAGTACTGACATTAACGTCCGGTTTAGCCTGGCGGTAGCGCCAATTGTCTTAACCGTACTTTGGAAGTTCGTACTTGTCGCCTGGCATGAAGAGCTTACGTTTCGCGGTATGATCTTACAAAATATCATTGCGGGTCTGGGGCCTCTTTGGGCAGTTGTGATATCTACTGTCCTGTTTGGGTTGGCGCATGTAGGCAATCCGGATGCAACCGTTCTTACTACTTTAATGATTATTGTAATCACCTTACAATTGGTATATGCGTACTTTAAAACAGGTCAGCTTTGGTTATCCATGGGGCTCCACTTGGGTTGGAATTTCTTTCAGGCATCAATATTTGGTTTCTCTTCAAGTGGACAAGCTTCACCAACCATGATAACACAAAACCCCGCCGGTCCTGTCTGGCTAAGCGGAGGTTCTTTTGGAGCAGAGGGTAGCATTTTAGTAATCCCCTTTACTATTGGATCGCTTCTCCTTATTCACTGGTGGGTTCGCGCTACGCGTCCAAAAGACCGAAAAGGATTCTTCGATTTTTTGGTATAATGAATGTATTTTTCGATTTATTACAGCAAGAAACAGCTAAGGCCAGCACTATTTATGAATAAAAAGCAAGCCTGGAACGCCAATTTATCGTTTTCCACGTAATGGTACTGCAAACAAGGTAGGAAAATGAATCAGTCTTTAAACGCACATGATTTATGCCAAAAGGTAGCGGCGTGCAAACGATTGATCAATTTGAAACCTCAATTTACTTAAGCGTAACAATAGCTTAATAAAATGAATCCTAAGGTTGATGTTTATTTAAGTAAAGCCAAAAAGTGGCAGGTTGAATTGAAGAAATTGAGAATGATTATTCTTGATTGCCCGCTTGCTGAAGAGTTGAAGTGGGGTGTTCCTTGTTACACGTTTCACAAAAGTAACATAGTTCTAATACATGTGTTTAAAGAATACTGCGCGCTTTTGTTTTTCAAAGGTGCCTTGTTAAAGGATACCCATGGTGTTCTGATCCAACAAACGGAAAATGTGCAGGCGGCGCGCCAAATTCGGTTCACTAATGTTCGAGAAATAGTTGAGCTGGAACCCGTCTTGAAAGCCTATATTTATGAAGCCATTGAAGTGGAAAAAGCCGGTTTGAAGGTGAGTTTCAAAAAGACTAAGGAATTCATCATGTCAGAAGAATTTCAAAATAAATTAGATAGAATCCCTGCCTTGAAAACTGCTTTTGAAGCATTAACGCCAGGACGGCAAAGAGCATATATTCTCCATTTTTCAGCACCCAAACAATCCAAAACCCGGGCTTCAAGGATCGAAAAATGTATGCCACAAATTCTCAATGGAAAAGGATTAAATGATTAGTTTGAATGGCAGGGCGGTTGCAGTAATTTAATAAAGACTACACATCAGACAGAAAATATGGAAGAATCGTGGATTGAGAGATGGAACGACAGATATAGCAAGGAAGCCTTTGCTTATGGCGTAAAACCTAATGCATATTTAAAGGAAAAATTAGAAAAATTAAAGGTTGGGTCAATACTCTTCCCCGCAGAAGGCGAAGGTCGCAATGCTGTATTTGCAGCGAAACTGGGTTGGAATGTTTCGGCGTTTGACATAAGCATTGAAGGAAGGAATAAAGCCTTCCGGCTTGCAAAAAATAATGAAGTGACCATTGACTATCGGGTGGGCAAATTGGAAACATTGCATTATAAAACTGATCAATTTGATGCAATCGCACTGATTTATGCACACTTCCCGGCAGACATTAAATCCTTATACCACAGGACGCTCAACAACTATTTGCGCAAGGGCGGATTCGTTATTTTTGAAGCGTTTAGCAAAGCCCATATTCACTACAACGCCAAGAACGAATCGGTTGGCGGGCCGAAAGACGCAGCAATGTTATTTTCCATCGACGAACTGAAATCGGATTTTGCCAATTATGAAATCATAGAATTAGTAGAAAAGGAAATTGAATTAAAGGAAGGTTTGTTTCACAACGGAAAAGGCTCAGTGATAAGATTCGTCGGACGAAAAATGTAGACCACGCATAATACTTGAGGGATTCCCCGCATAATCCATAGCGTGGTGCCGTATTAATTTAATGGTTTAGAGTCTAACATAACGCGTGGATGATTAGTGCAGTTTTGTTTGTATTTATTGGAACAACGGTAAGAGAAGAAGGCCCTGAAATTAATTATGGATTACACAAGTCCGCCATCTATCAACATGCTAAACACAAAGATGGTAATGGGAAGCTTTTAATATAATTCTTCTTTCTTTGTCAGCATTTATAGCCTACGGCAGACATAATATGATTTAGTCGTGAATATTACAATATTGGAGAAGTCGCGAAAAGAAATTTCCCCGATTGTGTTTTGCAACAATAGAAGACATTATATTTTAGGAAGACAACGTGTGGGGCGGGATGACGGGCGGTGGGACGCAAACAGGATGTTTTGGGCCTTTTTCGCTGATAAAAAGCCCACCCGCCAATGCGGACAACAGTTTAATTCACACAACGCATAAACGTAATTAAATGCGCAACTATATATTGAAAAAAAAACAAATCATTTTCATCGTCATATTCACCTCCTTTGCATCCTGGGTTTACTATCAGCTCTTATATCAGCCTGAAATAATTGATGCTGATTACATTACCCTGGATATGGTATTTACGAAGCATTCGGCTGAAGTTTGGGGTGTAAAATTCAGCCCCAATGATTCGCTCATTATAAGCGGGGGCATTGAGGAGAATGCAAAAATATGGTCAAGCATTGATGGAAAACTCATCCATAACTTAAAACACCCATACGGCACGCCATCTGTTGATTTTAGCCCGGATGGAGAAATGGTTTGCACAGGAAGCTATGATGGAAAAGTCAGAATTTGGGATGTAAAAACAGGAAAACTCCTGCGCATACTCAACGGCCATGAAACAACTTTGTGGTCAGTAGCATACAGCCCCAACGGAGAACAGATTGCTGGCGGGGGTAGTGATAACAAAATAACGGTCTGGAATTCTCATACAGGTGAGATTCTACGTGAGTTTCGTGACGCTGAACATGATATTTGGGAAGTTACCTTCAATCCATCCGGAGAACTTTTGCTGGGTTCAGGCAGTGACAATTCGATTCGCGTTTACGAGATAAAGTCAGGTAAACTACTTAAAACGATAACAGGTCATTCACTAACGGTTTTATCTTTAGCATTTAGTCCGGACGGGAGCTTGTTGGCAAGTGGCGCGGATGACAAGATGGTTAAAATATGGAATACCGTTAACTGGGATTTATTGCATACCCTTAAAGGTGAAAACCAGGCTATACATTCAGTTGTCTTCATTGACAACAACCGGCTTTTGGCCGGTGGCACGGATAAGAAAATATTGGGGGAGCTGCTAGAGTATCATTTTGGATACCAGGGCTTAACGAAAAATATTGTAGCCACACTGTGGGATATCAAGAATGAGAAAATCCTGCAAACCCTTACTCAACATGATGATGATCTTGCTATCGGATGTGACGTTAGTCAAAACGGAAAATTGATCGCTACAGCCAGTAGTGATAAAACAGTTAAAATTTGGAATATCAAAAATTAAAATAATAACGTCCCGAGATTACTAAAGAGAACACACGGGGAAACTACGATGGTCGATACTTTCGGTCCATGCGCTTACAGGATATGTTTTGTGGCGATTACTTTGGTAACTTTACCTAGAAATTTGGAATTAACCGGATGGTAAACTTTAACACCAGAAACAGCCAGTATGAAAATAGAAAAGCTGTTTATCGAATACCTACCCTATTTTTGTCAACCTTAGGCAAATGAAAATCGGCATTACCGGAGCTTCCGGACATCTTGGAACCTCAATAGCTCCCCTACTCGAAGCAAAGCAATTCAACATTCGTGCGTTGATCCATACGCATAAACTATCCATTAGCCATGGCAATACTGAATCAGTGCATGGCAATCTTTTGAATAGTGATTCCTTGCTAAACTTTGTATCCGGTTGTGATGTCGTAATACATTGCGCTGCAAAGATTTCAATTAACAGCAACAATGATCCATCAGTTTACGCGACAAATTTTGATGGCACTGTTAATCTATTTAATGCGGCCAAACAAACAGGTGTAAAAAGGTTTGTCCATGTGAGTTCCATCCATGCCTATAATCAATTTCCACAAAATGAATTACTCACTGAAGCGCGAGGTTATTGTATGGATAAAGCTCCGCGTTACGATAATTCAAAACGGGATGCACAGAAATATGTTCTGCAACACGCAACGGAACAAACGCAGGTCGTTGTATTAAATCCGACTTCAGTTGCCGGTCCACCCGATTATCAACCTTCCCTTTTCGGTAAAGCCATTATGGATTTGTACAACCATAAAGTGCCTTCGCTTATTGATGGCGGCTTCGATTTTTGCGATGTGCGCGACGTGGCTGAAGGTATTGTCAACGCAATTGACAACGGTCGTAACGGAAATGCATATCTCCTTTCAGGCAAATGGCACCATCTCAGCGATGTCATTAAAATTCTGAATCATGTTAAAATCGAAAAACACAGCCTCCCAGTTTTGCCCGGCTGGGCCGGATTTGCCGGCTTACCGTTTATGAAATTAATTGCCAAACTAACCAATGAAGAACCGCTGTATACACGCGAATCGCTCGAAGCTTTATTGTATGGCAACAAAAACATTAGCCAGGCAAAGGCTAATACCGAATTGAATTATCATTGCAGGCCATTTGAAGAGACGCTAACTGATTTAATAAAGTGGTTTGAATCGAATAATTACCTGAAACCAATACAGACATGAATTACGAAACCTACCAGACAATAATTTATGTATGGATGGGCATTGGACTTGCAACATTTATTTTACTGCTCAAGATCACCGCACCCTACGGCAGGCATACTTCAGCCCATTGGGGACCTTTGATCAACAACAATCTTGGCTGGGTTTTGATGGAAGCACCTGTTATTATTGCGCTGATGTACTTTGTGCTGAACAACGTTCAAAACCAAAATGCTGTAACGTGGTTTTTGCTTGGCACATTTATGTTCCACTATATCAACCGAATATTCATTTTCCCGTTTCGTCTAAGAACGCAGCGAAAAAAAATGCCATTAATCATAGTGGCATCGGCTATTGGATTCAATTTGGTAAATGGATTTTTGCTCGGATATTACTTTGCGCATTATGCTGATTATTCCCCTAATTATTTTCTGCAGCCAAACTTCATAATAGGAATTCTATTCTTCATAACCGGAGTTTTCATAAACTGGGAATCGGACAGTATTCTCATTAATCTTCGTAAACCTGGTGAATCGGGTTACGTGATTCCGCAGGGATGGCTATTTGACTATATCAGTTGCCCCAATTTCTTTGGTGAAATAATTGAATGGGCCGGTTTTGCGTTGATGTGCTGGAATTTACCGGCGGTTTCATTTCTGGTTTGGACCTGCGCAAATCTTATTCCGCGGGCTTTGTCGCATCACAAGTGGTATAAGCAGAAT
>JAOUDZ010000169.1 GCA_029858965.1 Cyclobacteriaceae bacterium | reverse complement strand
CGCAAAGTGATGATCAGTTTCGGGATTTGCTGTTGGAGGATATTCACAAGTTTTCACGACGCGGAAAAGCAGAACCCGATCAATGGAAGGACTTCGCTGCCCATGTTTATTTTCAGTCGGGGGAAATTCAGGAGGATAAAACGTATGTGGGCATAACTGAGCGAATAGAACGTGCTGGGCAGGCGTGGAAGGCCGATCCGTGCGTGATTTATTATTTGGCGGTGGCACCGCGGTTTTTCGCCCCAATAGCTGAGAACTTATCGAAACATAATTTGGCTACCGATCTGGCGAAGGCAAGAATTGTCATTGAAAAACCTTTCGGCAATGATCTGGAATCGGCAAGGGCTTTAAACAAGCTGCTGAATAATGTATTTTCTGAACGTCAGATTTATCGCATCGATCATTATCTGGGAAAGGAAACTGTACAGAATATTCTGGCGTTTCGTTTTGCCAATTCCATTTTGGAACCATTGTGGAATAGAAATCACATTGATCATGTGCAGGTATCTGTCTCCGAGCAATTGGGGGTGGGAGATCGCGGTGGGTATTATGATCAGGCAGGTGCGTTGCGTGATATGGTTCAAAATCATATTCTACAATTGGTATGTCTCATTGCCATGGAGCCGCCAGTGAGTTTTGAGGCAGACGAAGTGCGGAACCGCAAAGTTGACGTCCTGCATGCTATGCGCAAATTCAAAGCAGAGGATATTCGCAAAAATGCTGTGCGCGGACAATATGGTCGGGGATGGATGGAGGGAAAGGAGGTTCAGGGGTATCGCGAGGAGGAAGGCGTAGATAAAGAGTCAAACACGGAGACGTTTGCTGCGATCAAGTTTTTTGTGGATAACTGGAGATGGCATGGTGTTCCCTTTTACCTGCGCACAGGGAAGCGCATGCATGAATCTTCCTCGGTGATCACTATCCAGTTCAAAGATGTACCCCATATGATATTTCCCGCTGAAACGGTTGAGGCGTGGCAGCAAAACAGGCTAATCATCAGTATCCAGCCGGAGATGAGCATACGCATTCAGGTACAGGGAAAGCGACCCGGACTAGACATGATTCTCAATCCTGTCGACCTTGTCTTTGACTACAGCGGTACGTATAAGGGAGAAACGCCGGAAGCCTATGAAACACTTTTGTTGGATACCATGCTGGGCGATCAAACCCTATTTATGCGCGGAGATCAGGTTGAAGCAGCGTGGGATTTGCTAATGCCTATACTGACCACCTGGACCGGAAAGAAAAGCCTGAGTTTTCCAAATTATCCTGCCGATTCATGGGGTCCTGAGATTGCAGAAGCACTGATCGCGAAAGATGGGTTCCATTGGTTTACGCTTCCGCTGAAAAAGTAGAATGATAAACGTTTACAAAGACCCGGAAGCATTGCTTATTGCCATGGCCGATTTCCTGAAGGCAATTGCCCTTGAGTCAATTAATAGCAGCGGCAGATTTAACCTGGTACTATCCGGGGGAAGTTCTCCTAAAAAACTATATGAACTTCTGGCATCAGAATCGTATCGCACCGCAATAGCATGGCAGCACGTATTTTTCTTTTTTGGTGATGAGCGCTACGTCCCATTGAATCACCCTGAAAGCAATTTTCTGATGGCGAAAAATACACTGTTCGCCCCCCTGGGCATTTCAGAAAATCAGATATTTTCCATAGATACATCACGCTCACCTGCTGACGCTGCTGCTGATTATGAAGAACGCATCCGCCAACATTTTATGGGTCAGGATTGCATTTTTGACCTGATTCTGTTAGGCCTGGGAGACAATTCCCACACGGCTTCCCTTTTTCCCCACACAACAGTATTGCACGAGCACAATGCATTAATAAAGGAAATTTTTGTGGAAGAAGTGAAGATGTTTCGTATCACCTTTACTGCCCCACTGATCAATGCCGCAAAGGCAGTAGCCTTTCTGGTTTATGGTGCATTCAAAGCGGAGGCTGTTCGACATATTCTCGAAGACGGCTTAAACACAGATGAATATCCTGCGCAACTCATTCATCCGGAAGCAGGAAGACTTTACTGGTTTCTGGATGAAGCGGCAGCGAATCAGATTTCGGGCACGTAGCACTTGCCACCAACTATCGTGATATCAACTTTAGCTGGCACCTGTTTTTTTTTGACGCTCCAATGCTGACTATCGTATGATTGGATTGAATTTGCACTTACTTTTTCATACCTTTTGCATTGGGTGTTTTATAAAAAGTTAGACTTGGTCGAATCCTTAATGGCATGTACTGATTATGTATGGTCTTCCATATCCGGTAAATAACTCCTGTCTTAAACATGAAAAAAATATCCCGCCGGACATTTGTAGCCACAACAGGAGCCGCATTGGCAGGGGGCATGACGCACGCATTCCACGGCATAGGGGCCGTCATCGATCGCGCAAAACGTTCAAGCCCTGCTGAGGGACTAAAACGGGAGAATATTGTTATTACTGACATTAAAGTTACTCCCCTTTCTTATCAACACGATGGAGAGTACTTGTGGCGTTGTGCAGGACTCTATGTCTGGAAAACCGATGCGGCGCTGGTTCAGGTTTTTACAAACAAAGGTATAGTCGGTATTGCCGAAGGTAGTCCTTATCGTGGCCCTGATAATCTTAAAGTCTACACCGACAAGTTTATAACCCCACTTTTAAAAGGTGAAAATGTTTTTGATGTTGACTTCCTGACCAACAACCAGGGTCACAATTCGCTGGCCGAAGGTGCATGGGCCGGCGTTAACAACGCGATCTGGGATATAATCGGAAAAGCTACCGGTGAGCCGGTGTATAAATTGCTTTCCAATCATTTAAACCCGTCTAACAAAGTAAAAATTTATGCCAGCGGCGGTGTAAGTCATGCATGGTACGACAAAGGTGAAGAAGACCTCATCAATGAAGCACTTCGGTATAAGGAAGCAGGCTACGACACTTTCAAATTTCGCAATGGTACCAGTTGGAAGTACAGCGGGATGACCATGGATAAATATATTCCAATCCTGGAGCGATTGCGAAAAGCCGTGGGACCGGACTTCAAACTCGTTATCGAAAAGTTTCCCTGGGAATTTGAGACAATCATCAACGTGCTTTGCCCGGTATTGGAGGATCTGAAGTTTTACTGGTATGAAGAACCGGTCTCGCTCACGGATCCAGCCGCATTGGAGCAGCATATAGCCATCAATGAGGCTATGCCGTCGGTTATGGTTTCAGGCGGTGAAAGCTGGTGGAACCGGTATCAGGTGCAGCCCTTCGTTGCGGCTAAAGCGATGAACATAATTCAAACTGATGCGAATCTCACGGGTATCACCGAAGGGTGGCACATTGGTCAAACCATAAGTGAGTATGGTCAGTATTACTGCCCGCACAATTGGGTAGGCGGCCTTACCACCATTGCAAACATCCATCTTGTCGCTGGCGTACCTAGCGGGCATATGTGTGAGCTCAACCAGACTTACAACCCGCTCAAATGGGACATCTTCAAAGAGCCTTATCCCATTAAAAACGGTGTGCTTACCATTCCCGATAAACCTGGTTTTGGCGTGGAGCTGATTGATGATATAGAAAAGAAATTCCCCTGGGTACCGGGACCTTATTACAAGCGCAACCCACGCTTCGAAGGAACTGATTTGCCACTGTGGTGGAGTTGAGTAATGCGTATTGTGCGTGCCTTCGGATATTATTGAGCAATCAGCAAGTTGCATACTTCTGTCCTCGCAGGAACGCCGCTGGTTGGAATATTTTTTACTACCTTTAATCGTAACCTAACCTAACCTAACCTAACCCGGTCATGCCTCAGGGTCGTCAGCTCGCAGCTATCATGTTCACTGATATTGTCGGATATACGGCGATGATGGGCAAGGACGAGGAGCACGCTTTCCAAATCCTTGAACAGAACAGGAAGCTGCACAAGGCTACTATACCAGAGTTTCATGGTACGCTGCTCAAGGAACTGGGGGACGGCGTTATGGCAAGCTTTAATGCAGCTTCTGATGCTGTTTTTTGCGCCAAGAAAATACAGGGAATGTATCAAAATGATGCTGTTGTTTCACTGCGGATTGGAATCCATTTGGGAGAAGTGGTATTTGAGGAGAATGATGTTTTTGGAGATGGCGTTAACATCGCCTCGAGGATTGAGCAACTCGCACCGGCAGGTGCAATTTATATTTCCGAGTCTGTGCTGAGAAATGTTGAGAATAAAAGAGAAATCGATGCGGTATTCATTGGTGAAAAAGTACTACGCAATGTAAAGCATCCGGTGAGAATTTATGGTGTGAAAATGGATGGCGGGGTAAGCCCGGAGGACTCCGGAGATTCCGGTGCAATTTCAATCACGGCCCCGGAGAAGTCAATTGCCATACTTCCTTTCGTGAACATGAGCAACGATCCTGATCAGGAATACTTCTGTGATGGTTTGACGGAAGAACTCCTCAACTCACTTGCACAACTTGATAAATTCAAAGTAGCATCAAGAACTTCCTCTTTTATGTTCAAAGGGAGAAACCTCGATGTCATGGAGGTTGGCCAGAAACTTCACGTCAATACCGTGCTCGAAGGGAGTGTTCGAAAGTCTCAAAATCGAATTCGGATTACGGCGCAGCTGATCAACGTGCAGGATGGGTACCACCTATGGTCAGAGAGGTATGACCGCGAGCTGGTGGATATTTTTGACATTCAGGATGAGATTGCACTGGCCATTATGGACGCCCTCAAATTAAAGCTTTTGGGTAAGGATAAAACAAACATGTTGCGGCGCAGCACCGAAAACCCGGAGGCGTATCAACTTTATCTTAAGGGAAGGCAGAACTTTCACAAGTTTACACCGGATGGGTATTTGAAGGCGATTGAATTCTATAAAGTAGCGATTGAAATTGATCCGGCCTATTCCAAAGCCTATGCAGGAATGGCATCATGCTATCTGAACCTTTGGCATTTTGATTTGGTCCCGGCTAATGAAAGCTTGCCTTTTATGATTGAGGCAACAAACAAGGCTATGAAGTTTGATGACCAGGATGCGGATAGCCACCTCGCATTGGCGAGGCTGAAATTCTGGTATGATTACGATGCAATGGAAGCGGCTACAGAATTTGAGAAGGTGGTGCATTTTAATCCGAATATTCCTGATGCACTTACGCACTATGGTTTTGTCAGGTGTTTTTTGGGTGATAGAAAGAAAGGGATTTCCCTTGGGAAAAAAGCATCTGAACTGGATCCATTTTCGCCCATGACTTCATTTGATATGGCTGCTATTCTTTGGATGTGTCAAGACTACAGTGCGTTGGAAGAACAGTGCAACAAAATGATTGAACTGTATCCAAATTTCTGGGGAGGTTACTTTTATCTCGGGATTTGTTTTTGGTCTCAGGGCGATTATGTTCAATCCATTGCGGCATTTGAAAAGTCTGTGTCATTGCAAAACAGCCTCTTGGGGCTGTCGATGTTGGCTTGCGTTTACGGTATCAAGGGGGAAAAGGATAAAGCGCGGGAAATTTTGTCCAGGATGGACCAGATAACAAAGGGAAAAGCTATGGCAAGTTTTTGTTATGCACTTGTTCATGCCGGGTTGGATGATATGGATAGCGCATTTGATTATCTGGAAAAAGCCGGCCGTGAGCGTACTGGACTACTGATTTTTTTGGACGTTGGCTTTAGAATGAATCATTTGATACCCGCTTTCGATGACAATCCGCGCATGGAGGAATTTATCAAACGAGCAGGTATTCCCCGGCGCCAATTCAAAGCGATATCGATATAAAGCAATGGTGCTGAATTTTCCGCTTATGATATTTTCTGGCGTATCCTTTTTTATGACGTAAAAATGAAACGGTAAATTGGCGTTTCCAATGCATCACATAATGAAGAACCGTTTTTATATCATTTTTATCATTTTCATTTCGCTGCCGATAGTTTTTGATGCCATGCAGCAGAAATTTTATATTGACACATTCAACCTTTCTAAGAATGTAGTTCCTTTAAGTGAATTGGTTTTGGCCCACTTTCTACGATGGGTTATTTGGCTTGCCTCAGGCGTCTTGTTTGGCTATTTCGTTTGGAAACAGTTATTCTGGAAAACACACTAATGAAGTGTCAATCATCGCGTTGACGTTGCCTGCTCTTCGTTGTTCTCCTGATTAGTTTGATGTCAATGACAAGACAAGGGTTACCTATTACGTCACAAGGCCTTGGGGAGTTTATGATTTTCTATTTTTTTTCAAAA
>JAOUDZ010000168.1 GCA_029858965.1 Cyclobacteriaceae bacterium | reverse complement strand
CACGCAAAAGTGAACAAGATGGGATTTATCGAAACACCTTACCGCAAAGTGGAAAATGGCAAAGTGAAGATCAAAGAACCTGTTATTTTTCTGACTGCAGAAGAAGAGGATACACATTATATCGCCCAGGCAAAGGTGGCGCTTAAACCGAATGGAGAGTTTATCGCTGAAAAAGTTAAGGCCCGATTTGAAGGTGACTTCCCTGTAATCGAACCAAAAGATTTGCGATACATGGATATCGCTCCGAACCAGATCGTTTCCGTTGCAGCATCCATGATTCCGTTCCTGGAACACGATGACGCTAACCGGGCATTGATGGGTTCGAATATGCAGCGTCAAGCTGTTCCGTTGATCAGACCTGAAGCGCCTATTGTGGGCACAGGTCTGGAAGGCCGTGTAGCGCTTGACTCGCGTGCGTTGATATTGGCGGAAGGCCCCGGCGTTGTTGAGTTTGTCGATGCGAAGAAAATTACCATCAAATATGAAGTTTCTGAAGAGCAACAACTGGCAAGTTTTGACAATGAATTCAGGACCTATAGTCTTATTAAATTCAGAAGAACAAATCAGGATACCTGCATTAACCTGACTCCTTTGGTAATGAAGGGGCAGAAAGTTGTGAAGGGTCAGCCATTGTGCCAGGGTTATGCTACCCAGAATGGAGAGCTTGCACTCGGCCGTAACTTGCTGGTGGCTTACATGCCATGGCAAGGATACAACTTTGAGGATGCTATCGTTATCTCTGAACGCGTGGTTCGGGAAGACGTTTATACTTCCATCCACATTGAAGAATTTGAATTGGAGGTGCGCGATACAAAACGCGGAGAGGAAGAACTTACTTCTGAAATTCCTAACGTCAGCGAGGAAGCTGTTAAACATCTCGATGAAAACGGTATCATCAGAATTGGTGCCGAAGTTAGAGAAGGAGATATACTGATTGGTAAGATCACGCCGAAGGGTGAAACAGATCCGACGCCGGAGGAGAAACTCCTGCGCGCAATCTTTGGTGATAAAGCTGGTGATGTGAAGGACGCATCGCTTAAGGCACCTCCATCATTGAAGGGAGTTGTTATTGAGACAAAACTCTTCTCCAGACCAAAACGCGATAAGGATGTCCGCTCGAAATCAAAGAAAGAGTTGGATGCTCTTAAGAACAAATACAGCAAGCAACTGAGCGACCTGCGTGAAGACATGATCAAGAAGCTGACACAGCTGCTAAATGGAAAAACCAGTAATGGTGTAAAACATAAATTTGGCGATGAACTTATCAGCAAAGGTGTCAAAATATCGCAGAAGGTTATCGACAGTAACTTATTCCCTGATAAGAATATTTATCGTGACGAGAGCAATTACCATGTACCGGAAGAGGTTAACCTAATTGCTGATGTAAGCTTGGAGAATTGGACAAGCGATGAACACATAAATGACCTGGTTTCACAAACGGTGAAGAACTATTTGTTGAAACGCAATTCCTATGCAGGTGATTTCAAACGCGAACGCTTCACCCTTGAAGTGGGCGACGAACTCCCGACTGGTATTGTTCAGCTTGCCAAAGTTTACGTGGCAAAGAAGCGCAAGCTTAAAGTAGGTGATAAAATGGCGGGACGCCACGGCAATAAGGGCGTTGTAGCCCGGATAGTGCGCGAAGAGGATATGCCGTTCCTCGAGGATGGAACACCTGTCGACATATGTCTGAATCCGCTGGGAGTGCCTTCGCGTATGAACCTGGGTCAGATATACGAAACAGTATTGGCCTGGGCGGGTCATAAACTTGGTAAAAAATATGCAACACCAATTTTTGACGGTGCAACGCTGGATCAGGTTCAGCATGAACTTGATGAAGCAGGTTTGCCTGAATACGGGAGAACATACTTATACGATGGTCTTACAGGAGATAAGTTTGATCAACCGGTAACGGTTGGTATGGCTTACATGCTTAAGCTTGGTCACTTGGTAGACGATAAAATGCACGCCCGTTCAATCGGACCTTACTCGCTCATCACACAGCAACCGCTGGGTGGAAAGGCCCAATTTGGGGGCCAGCGTTTTGGTGAGATGGAGGTTTGGGCGATTGAGGCATTCGGTGCTTCGCATATTCTCCAGGAAATCCTGACAATTAAGTCGGACGATGTAATTGGACGTGCCAAAGCATATGAAGCGATTGTAAAAGGTGAGAACATGCGCAAACCGAACATCCCTGAGTCGTTTAACGTGTTGGTGCATGAACTCAGAGGTTTGGCACTTGAGATCACAATGGATTAAATTTTCTGTACGGCCCCGATTAATCGGGGCCTTAAATCATATACTATGTCATTCAGAAAAAACAAAAAAATCAACAACGACTTTTCCCGGATCACGATCAGTCTGGCGTCTCCAGAGTCAATTCTGGAAAGCTCGCATGGAGAAGTAACACAACCGGAGACGATTAACTACAGGACCTATAAGCCTGAAATGGGTGGATTGTTTTGTGAAAGGATATTTGGCCCTGTGAAGGATTGGGAATGTCATTGTGGTAAGTATAAGCGTATTCGGTATAAAGGAATTATATGTGATCGCTGCGGTGTTGAGGTCACTGAGAAGAAGGTAAGGCGTGAACGTATGGGCCACATTGAGCTTGTTGTTCCCGTTGCGCACATTTGGTATTTCCGGTCTTTACCCAACAAAATCGGATATCTGCTTGGTCTTGCTACCAAGAAATTGGATCAGATCATATACTATGAGCGCTACGTTGTGATCCAACCTGGCACAAAGGAGGAGGATGGCGTAAAAAGACTCGATTTCTTGACCGAAGAAGAATATCTCGACATTATCGATAAACTTCCTCGTGAGAATCAATTGCTGGATGATAACGATCCTAAGAAATTCATCGCCAAAATGGGGGCCGATGCATTAGAGATGCTTTTGAGCAGAACGCAATTGGACACACTGTCGTATGACTTGAGACATCAGGCTGCAACAGATACTTCTCAGCAACGTAAAGCTGAGGCATTGAAGCGTTTGAAAGTTGTTGAGGCTTTCCGCGATGCGAGAACACGCATTGAGAACAAGCCTGAGTGGATGGTTATTAAGATGGTGCCGGTAATTCCCCCGGAGCTACGGCCACTTGTACCTTTGGATGGTGGTCGGTTTGCGACATCAGATCTTAATGACCTTTATAGACGTGTAATAATTCGTAACAATCGTCTGAAAAGACTAATTGATATTAAGGCTCCTGAAGTTATTCTCCGTAACGAAAAGCGCATGCTGCAGGAGGCGGTTGATTCTCTTTTCGACAACTCAAGAAAAGTTAATGCGGTTCGTTCAGATGGCAACCGTGCACTAAAATCTTTGAGTGATATGCTCAAAGGTAAGCAAGGTCGGTTCCGTCAAAACCTGTTGGTTAAGCGTGTCGACTATTCAGGTCGTTCTGTTATCGTTGTGGGGCCAGAGCTGAAATTGCACGAGTGTGGCCTTCCGAAAGATATGGCAGCAGAATTATTCAAGCCATTTATTATTCGTAAGCTCATAGAGAGAGGAATCGTGAAGACGGTGAAGTCAGCGAAAAAGATCGTTGACCGAAAGGACCCTGTAATCTGGGATATTTTGGAAAACGTCCTGAAAGGGCACCCTGTTCTGCTTAACCGTGCGCCTACGCTGCACAGGCTGGGTATACAAGCTTTTCAACCAAAATTGATCGAAGGAAAAGCCATCCAATTGCATCCGCTCGTATGTACTGCATTCAACGCAGACTTTGATGGTGACCAAATGGCTGTTCATGTGCCACTGGGACAGGAGGCGATTTTAGAGGCATCCGTATTGATGCTTTCATCACACAACATCCTGAACCCTGCTAATGGTGCCCCTATTACGGTGCCTTCTCAGGACATGGTGTTGGGTCTTTATTACCTGACCAAGGGAAGGAAGAACTCTCCTGAATACAATATTATTGGCGAAGGAAGAAGATACTATTCCCCTGATGAGGTGATTGTAGCATTCAATGAGGGTAAATTATCCAAGCACGCAATGGTAAAAGTGCGCGCGAAAGTCAAAGACAAAAAGACTGGCGAGATAACCACAAAGATGATTGAGACGGTTGCAGGGCGCGTGATATTTAATCAATACGTTCCCGAGGAAGTTGGTTTCGTTGACGAACTTCTGACCAAGAAGAAACTTCAAACCATCATTGCGGATATATTCAAAGCAGCAGGACAATCCAAAGCCGCAAAATTCCTGGATGATATCAAAGATCTGGGATTCCAAATGGCCTATAAAGGTGGTTTGTCGATGGGATTGAATGATGTAAAAGTGCCCGATGAAAAGGTTCAGCTTGTGGCTAATGCGCAGGAAGAAGTGGAAGGTGTATGGAATAATTATATGATGGGCCTTATCACTGACAACGAGCGTTACAACCAGGTGATTGATATTTGGACCCGTACGAATACCTTGCTCACAAATACATTGATGAAACAGTTGGAGGAGGACCAACAAGGATTCAACTCTATTTATATGATGATGCACTCGGGTGCCCGTGGTTCAAGGGAGCAAATCCGTCAGTTGGGGGGTATGCGTGGATTGATGGCTAAGCCTCAGAAGAACCTGGCTGGTTCAGTCGGATCAATCATTGAGAATCCTATTCTGTCAAACTTTAAGGAAGGACTGGATGTATTGGAATACTTTATTTCAACACACGGTGCTCGTAAAGGGCTTGCCGACACGGCGCTTAAAACAGCAGATGCTGGTTACTTAACACGCCGTCTCGTCGACGTTGCACAGGATCTCGTTGTTACTGAAGAAGATTGCGGAACCTTGCGCGGCCTTAAGGTAACAGCCTTGAAAGACAATGAAGATATTGTTGAACCCCTGTCTGAAAGAATTCTCGGACGAGTAACCGTTCATGCTATTTATGATCCGCTCACAGATGAATTAATTTGCGAGGCAAATGAGGAGATTACCGATGAGCTTGCCAAGCAAATTGAAGATACTAATATTGAAGAAGTTGAGATCAGGTCATTGCTGACTTGCGAATCTCGTATTGGCGGTTGCGCAAAATGTTATGGTCGTAACTTGTCTACCGGAAAGATGGTACAGGCAGGAGAGGCTGTGGGGGTAATTGCCGCACAATCTATTGGTGAGCCGGGCACACAGCTTACGCTTCGTACTTTCCACGTGGGTGGTACCGCTTCCAACATCGCCGTGGAGGCAAACATCAAAGCCAAGTTTGGCGGGGTGCTGGAATTTGAGGCTATCCGTTTTATCGAAACGACGCACCGAGATGGTAAGCCTGTAAAGGTGGTTATGGGACGTACCGGTGAAATCAGGATCGTAGATAAAGAGAAGAACAGGGTATTGATTACGAACCACGTTCCTTATGGTGCATTTATCAAAGTGAAAGACGGACAGAAAGTTGAAAAGGGAGATGAGCTTTGTTACTGGGATCCGTACAATGCAGTTATTTTATCTGAGTTCGATGGCTCAATTGAATATGAATCCATCATTGAGGGGATCACCTTCAAGGAAGAATCGGATGAGCAGACAGGTCACCGTGAAAAAGTGATTACGGATACGCGTGACAAAACAAAGAATCCTGCGATTATCGTAAAGGGTAAGACTGATACGAAGGGCTATAACATTCCTGTTGGCGCTCACTTGGCAGTGGATGCAGGTGACAAAATAAAAGCCGGGCAGGTATTGGCCAAGATACCGCGTACCATGGGGAAATCGCGTGACATTACAGGAGGCCTTCCACGGGTAACGGAATTGTTTGAAGCACGCAATCCATCTAATCCGGCAGTAGTCAGTGAAATAGATGGTGTAGTTACCTATGGCGGGATCAAGCGTGGTAATCGCGAAATTTTCATTGAATCAAGAGATGGTGTTCAGAAACGGTATCTTGTTCCGCTGGCGAAGCATATCCTGGTTCAAGATAATGACTTCGTGCGCGCAGGGCAGCCATTGTCTGATGGATCTATAACACCGTCAGATATACTTTCTATAAAGGGTCCGACGGCAGTGCAAGAATATCTAGTGAACGAAATTCAGGAGGTATACCGTCTGCAAGGCGTAAAAATCAATGACAAACACATTGAAGCCATAGTAAGCCAAATGATGCAGAAGGTTGAGATTATCGATCCGGGGGATACCAGTTTCTTAACAAACGAATATGTTGATAAACTGCAGTTCAGGGAAGATAATGACACTATTCTGGACAAGAAAGTGGTTATCGACGCGGGTGACTCACCG
>JAOUDZ010000013.1 GCA_029858965.1 Cyclobacteriaceae bacterium | reverse complement strand
GTAATTATTGGTGTCCTGCTGCCGTTATATTACAGACTTAATCTTATTTCCATTTATACCTTCCTGGACCAACGTTTCAGTTTTTGGTCCTATAAGACTGGTGCGTTTTTTTTCATGGTGTCTCGAACGATCGGGTCATCACTAAGACTTTATCTGGCAGCTACCGTATTGCAATTATTTCTTTTTGACGCCTGGAACATCCCGTTTATCGTTACTGTGGCAACCACGATATTATTGATATGGATCTACACCTTCAAAGGCGGCATAAAAACGATAGTCTGGACTGACACCTTCCAGACATTTTTCCTGATAACCGCGGTATGCATTGCCGTTTGGCAAATCACTCAAAAGTTGGGTATGTCTCTCCCGGAAATGATTTCTTCTGTCATATCGAGTCCATATTCCAACGTGTTTCATTTTGAAGACCCCAATTCACCCATGTTTTTTTGGAAGCAGTTTGTGGGTGGCGCTTTCATTGCGATAACGATGACCGGTATGGATCAGGAAATCATGCAGAAAAATCTAACATGCAAAACACTTGGAGATGCGCAGAAAAATATGTTTTGGTTTAGTCTGATCCTGGTAGGGGTCAATCTGCTGTTTCTGACGTTAGGCGCCTTACTCTATTTATACAGCGCAACGAATAGTATCCCTATTCCAGATCTTTCTGATGAGTTGTTTCCGAGGCTGTCATTAAATGAGCTGGGCCTTGGCGTTGGAATCTTCTTTCTCCTGGGTATAACTGCCTCGTCTTACGCAAGTGCCGACTCCGCGCTTGCTGGATTAACTACCTCCTTTTGTATTGACTTTCTTAATTTCAAGCACAAATCTGAAAACCAGAAGAATAGACAGAAGTCAATCGTTCACGTAAGTTTCTCGTTACTCTTCCTGATTATCATTGTTATCTTTAAGGAAATCAATGAACGATCTGTTATCGATGCGGTGCTGAACATAGCCGGGTATACTTACGGACCATTGCTCGGACTTTTTTCTTTTGGCGTGTTGACGAATTACCCGGTTAGGGACAGGCTTGTGCCCATAATATGTGTGATTTCCCCTATTTTGTCCTATATACTGAGTTCGAATGCAGAAGCCTGGCTGGGGGGTTATACCTTTGGAATCGAGATTCTTGTGGTAAATGGGCTGATTACTTTTTTCGGACTATGGGTTATTTCAGAAAAGTCACACACTGCAGCACAACACAATTGATGCGAGTCTGTGAAGCAGTCTAAAAAGGAAAAGGCCACCACTCCATGAGCAGCGACCTGAACCCCACTAAAACCAACCCACTATTCTTTTTGTACCCCGCAGTGCCAACAGCGAAGTCTCCTATTTTTTTTCGTACTGAAACTCCTGTTTTTCATCGCCTTTGACAACAACAATGGTATACGTATCCTTCATTACAGACCCAAAATCTATTATCATTTTTCGCTTATTAAGGCTTTTCGAGGTTACGAGCTCTCCTGTTGAAGCGTAAATTTCAACAATTGCGCCTACAAACTTTTTTTCGGCTCTCAGTACGAAAAGGCTATCCTTTGACTTTCCAGATGCAAAGTGTCCCGCTGGCGTCAGTGCATTTGCTGCGGATAGAGAAAAAAGAGTAGCGAGTATCGTGATGAGGATCTTCATAGGTCTTTCAATGCAAATACACATGCCAAACCTATGCCATGTTGCAGATACTGACTAAATCTGTCGAAATCAGGGGTTGAACTACCTATTTTTCCAATTTTGGGATTCTCTGTTCTCTATTTGGATCAGCATTACACCAGTTCTCTGGCTGGATCCCAGAAGATTTCACTGAAGTGTTTGATCTTGTCGCTGATTATTGCTATTCCTTCTTTCTCTAAAGCCTCTTGCATGGCACTTGGTGTTTTAAAATGATGCTTGCCGGTTAATAATCCGGCACTATTAACCACCCTGTGCGCAGGAATTCCGGAAGGGCACCCATGCATGGCCCAGCCAACCATTCGCGCACTCGACCTGGTCCCGAGAAAATTGGCAATTGCGCCGTAGCTCGTTACACGACCTTTTGGAATCAACTTCACGACCGCGTACACATCATCGAAAAAATTACTGTGTGCTGGTTTCTTTTTTATAGGTGGCATGCCATTCCCCGTTGATCTTGTAAATTTACGCTTCGTTTTAACAAGAGAAAAGTGAAGCAAGTTATCATGGTTACATTCTTGGCCGTAGTTTTCGCGAAAGTACCTGCGCATTGCCAGACTACGCCTTCGTTTATTTTCCCGGATTCGATTGGCTGGAATATTTTGAAAGAAAATCAGGAATTGTCATTCGACCTGAAATCCACGCACCCGGGATGGGTAAACTTTTCAATTGAAGGGACTGATGGATTAGAGGTTGAATTTGATTCGCTGGGGCATTTCAGCTGGACACCTTCCTTTAACCTTGTTGATCGGGTAGAAAAGACAAAAGATTTTACGTTTATTTTTCAGCAGGAACTGCCTGACAAAACTCGGGAAAAGAAGGAAATAACCTTTACGATTGAACATGTAAACCGACCTCCTACGGTTGAGGAACTCCCCATTATGTATGTCAGACAAACTAGCCTTAACAACTATCAGATTCAGGGTAAATTTGTATATGACCTAGATGGCGATCCCCTAGTTTTCAAGTCCATTCCATCACAGATGCCGGAAGGTGCGATACTGTCCTCATTGGGGCAATTTACGTGGAGCCCCTCGCGCAGCCAGTTTGCATCACTCAGGGGCAATCCACTCACGATTGAATTTATTGTTCAGGATCAGCCGAATAAAGCAGAGACGCATGGCAGGCTTAAAATAGCACAGACGCAACAAGATCTTCCGCCAGAAATCATGATCGTTCCCGGCGACTCACTATTTACTATTAAAGAGGATGAAACACTCAATCTCAAACTATATCTTTCAGATCCAAACGGTGACGATGAGGTACGTGACATCGGGTTCATTACAACAGACAAACGAATACCACAAAACGCTTTGAAGGAAAATACAAGCCTGCAATATGAATTTACGTGGATGCCCGGATATAGTTTTGTCGATGATACACAAACCGCTGTCACTTCAGAAATTGTTTTCTTTGCCCTGGACAAATCCAACAATCGGATGGAACGAGAAATCAGGATCCGCGTAGCCGATACCGAGAATCTCGTAAAGAAAGACGCACTGCAATTTCAAAAATACAGAAGCAGCCTGGTGGATGCGATGATCCTGGCACAGCAACTTGACACGAACCAAAAGAAACTGAACAATGATTATAAGAAAGCTAAGAAGGGCAAGAAGAACCGCTCTATTGTAAATGCCTCCCTTGGTGCTGCAACAGGTTTTACCCCCATTGTCGTAAACGACCCTACGCAAGCCAAAGTGATATCAGGAATTGGTGGTACCACAGTCCTTACTTTTGGCACGTTGGAAGCAACGGAAGTTATTGGCAGGTCAAAAGAAGGTATTTTGGAAAAAATAAAAATCAGCATAGACATCCGGAACAAGATCCAGGCATCTGGGGATGAATTTGCCAGAAAATATGCCTTGAAGGTACCACGGCGAAACACCGAGTTTGAAAAAGACATCGAGAAATTCCGAGCGGTTTTAAATGACCAGCGTATCGTGTTGCTGGAGTTGGACGCCTATTCCAAGGATCTGTCGAAAGTGAATGACAGAGATATTAAAAAAATCTTTGTAGACTACGCTGAAGAGCAAAAGTAGAAAGTTGCGACCTTGGTTTTGGTGAAAGACGATAAACATATACATTTGCACTCCCAAAATGTACCGCAATACACAGAGGAGTGGCAGAGCGGTCGAATGCGGCGGTCTTGAAAACCGTTGAACCGCAAGGTTCCGGGGGTTCGAATCCCTCCTCCTCTGCAATACATTAAACCACAAAGGCCCCGATTCTTTCGGGGCTTTTTTGTTGTCGAGGTGGCCGATCCAAACGTCTCGTTTGAGCGAGGACACGGCGACAACAAAAAATGAGCGACAGCGAACTTTGTGGTTTGTAGTTTTGTCACTCCCCAAAAAGGGATCACGTCTCGTAATCCCTCCTCCTCTGCAATACAATAAACCACAAAGGCCCCGATTCTTTCGGGGCTTTTTTGTTGTCGAGGTGGCCGATCCAAACGTCTCGTTTGAGCGAGGACACGGCGACAACAAAAAATGAGCGACAGCGAACTTTGTGGTTTGTAGTTTTGTCACTCCCCAAAAAGGGATCACGTCTCGTAATCCCTCCTCCTCTGCAATACAATAAACCACAAAGGCCCCAACATGGTCGGATTTTTTTTGGCTAGTGACCGAATGAATGAATGAATGAATGAAGTTTCGTAGCGTGCGTATGAAAAATTTTGTCTTCTGCCCTCCTGGCAACCTTCGCTAAAGATATTTCATCAGCCAGTCACCAATGAAGTATCCTATAGCGGCGATACCAAAACCAACGACCAGCATTTCAAGACCACTCTTCCATAATCCTTTGCCGGTAAAGAAACTTCTTGCCGCACCTACAGCAAAGTGAGCAAGCATGGCCACCACAAAAGATAACCAGGCAGCTGTCATACCATGCCAAAAAAAGAATGGAAATGCCGGAATAATTGAGCCGATAGCAGTTGATAACCCTGTAACCCAGGCTTCATTAAAAGGATTAATCTCTGCGGCGCTGATGCCTAGTTCTTCTCTTACTTTTTCCTCCAGCGCCTGTTCGGGGTCAAGCATCATGTCTTTCGCCATGCGCATTGCACGTTCTGCTTCAATTCCTTTGGTCTCGTAGATGGCCGCTAATTCCTCTGTTTCCAATTCAGGCATCATCCTGATTTCGTCAGCCTCCATCTTGCGTTCTTTCTCATAGACTTCCTTTTCACTTTTCGCAGCCAGGTATCCGGAAGAACCCATTGACAACGCATTGGCTAATGCACCAGCCAATCCGCTGAGCAAAATGATGCGCGGTTCTGCGTTGGCGCCTACTATCCCCGCCAATAGTCCAAAGTTAGCCGTAAGACCATCGTTAAATCCGTACACCACATTGCGCAACATTCCACCCGATGAAATGCGATGCCAGGGTTCTGCACTGGTGTTGGTCATCTTTCCCAATTGTCCGGCATGATGCGCTGAATCCCGTGCCAACTGAAGTGCAAGGCTTTGAGTACCGCTATCAGCAGAAGTCTTATAGAGATTTAAGTACGACTTTACTTCGGAACTTTCTTCGCGCCTCAGCCAGTCAGCCAGTAAAGCGGGACCGAAACTGTTTGTGATTCTAGCCAATGATTTGGCTTTGAAAGAGGGTTTTCGTTTTGGGATCGCTTCCCCCTTTTCGATTAACAGGTTTTCCCATGCCTTCGCATGCTTGTCTTCAATAGTAGATAGTTTAAGGTATATTTTGCGCTCCTTTTCATCGTTGGTTATTGCTGAAATCACTTTATAGAGGTACGCAGCATCAACTTCTTCCTGCCAATAGTCCTTCCAAACTTTACTTTCTGAGCTCATAATGATTGTTAAGTAAACACTTCTGTGCCTTAGCCAAAGATAACCCAAATGATATCACTATTAGATATTCTTAATAGACCTTGGATATCAAACAATATAATAAGCTGATTACGATGAGACCTATTCTTTCTCAACCAAAAGCTTTTCGCACACTTTAGCACTCAATATTTCACGGTGGTTTTTGAGATAACTAATTGCCATATTGCCATCGAAGGTTTCAACCGATTCAACCTGTAGCATCAATCCCAAACTAAGCCGTTTGCTATTAAGGTATTGTAAGAATTCGTCTGACGAGTGAGTAAGCGCCACAAGTCGTATGGAATCGCCCGGTTTGCACTCACTGAGCTTGTGATAGGATTTCCACTCAATCTTTCCGTTTCTATCTGGGATTGGTGACCCATGTGGATCAATTTTTGGATGCCCAAGCAGTTCATCCATCCTTTCAAACAGGGCAGGCGATTTAATATGCTCCACCTGCTCAGCGATTTCGTGCACCTTTTCCCAACCAAACCCCATTTTCTCCACCAAGTACATTTCCGTAAGCCTATGCTTACGGATTACCAGGGAAGCTTCCTTTTTGCCCTTCGACGTGAGGGATATTGGCTTATACTTTTCGTAATGTACCAATCCCTGCTGATGCAAATTCTTTACCATGCTGTTTGCTGTTGGCGTGCTCACCTGAAGCATTTCGCTGAGGTCAGACAGGCCTATTTCGCCGCTATCGCTGGCCAACGTAAATAGTGCCTTCAGGTAGTTCTCTTCTGCTTGCGATGCCATAGATGCAAAATTGCCTGTCAAATATAGGATAAATGGTTGAAATCATTGTTTAGATTGATCTAACTTTATACTTTTATCCATATAACTATTGATTTATAGTGATGAAAATACCATCAACCTTTGCAATCGCTTTATATTGGGTTGTTTCTACTGGCCTCGGACAAAATCTAGACATATCAGGCAAGGTTGTCTCCCGGGAAGGACCAGTCCCGTTTGCCTCAGTGGTCTTACTACCATCGTCCCTCGGAAGTGCGACAGACAGTACAGGTGCCTATAAGATTTACAACGTGAAACCCGGTAGCTACATGCTACGCGTCTCATTCATCGGCTATAAGACATTTGAAAAACCCATCCACGTTTCAAGCGCAACTGCAAATATTGCTGATATAGTGATGGAAGAAAACGGTACGCAGCTTCAGGAGATCGTGGTGACCGGTACGCTAAAAAAAGTAAACCGACTGGAAAGTCCCGTACCCGTGGAGGTCTATTATCCTTCCTTTTTCAAAAAGAATCCTACACCTAATATTTTCGAGGCGCTGCAAACAGTGAATGGCGTGAGGCCCCAGCTCAATTGCAACGTGTGCAATACGGGCGATATCCATATCAACGGACTGGAGGGCCCCTATACCATGGTACTCATCGATGGAATGCCCATTGTGAGCAGCCTCTCAACAGTCTACGGGTTATCGGGAATACCCAATGCCATGGTAGAGCGAATAGAAATCATTAAAGGCCCTGCCTCGTCTCTGTATGGATCTGAAGCTGTAGGCGGGCTGATTAATATCATTACTAAAAAACCTGTCGCAGCCCCAACACTGCTGGTAGACATGTTCGGAACTTCATGGCTTGAAAAAAATATTGATATCAGCGTGAAACTGAAGGTGGGGGAAAAGGCAATTTCACTAACGGGCATTAATTATTTCAATTTTAACAATCTGGTGGATAACAATAAAGATGGGTTCACTGACTTGACCTTACAGAACCGGATATCAATCTTTCAAAAATGGTCAATGAGCAGAAAGGATAATTTGCCATTCAATGTCGCCGGTCGCTATTTTTATGAGGACCGCTGGGGAGGCGACACCAGGTGGACAAAAGCATTCAGGGGCGGTGATACTATTTATGGCGAAAGTATTTATACCAAACGATGGGAGTTCTTGGGCAATTATCAGTTGCCAGTCAGGGAAAAAATATTGATTTCCTTTTCCTACAACAACCATAATCAGGACAGCCGCTACGGAACCACTTCTTATATCGCACAACAAAATATCGCCTTCTCCCAACTCACCTGGGATAAAAAGATTAGTGCACATGATTTTCTGGCTGGGGCTGCACTGCGCTACACTTTTTATGACGACAATACACCTGCTACGCAGATAACCGATACGGTAGGCCTAAGCAGTCGGGCGCAGCGAACGTGGCTTCCTGGAGTATTCATACAAGATGAAATTACCTTGGCTCAGCAGCACCATCTACTGTTTGGATTTCGGTACGATTACAATTCGACCCATGGTAATATTTACACGCCTCGCTTTGCCTATAGGTGGACGTTAAATGAAAACAATATACTTCGTCTCAATGCCGGGACTGGCTATAGAGTAGTAAACCTGTTTACCGAAGATCATGCCGCGCTAACGGGTGCCCGGACTGTGATTATTAAAGAAGAATTAAGACCAGAGCGGAGCTACAACATAAACTTGAACTATGTTAGAAACATGTTCGTAGGCAATGGTAACTTCCTAAGTTTCGATGTGGCAGCGTGGTATACTTATTTCGATAACCGCATTTTCGGCGATTATGAAAGTGATCCCAATAATATTATTTATCACAACCTGAAAGGACATGCCATCACCAGCGGCATCACAGGTAACCTGGATTTCACTTTCAACAACGGACTTAAGATTTTAGCGGGGGCAACGTATATGGATGTTTACTACGTTGAAAATAACGACTTTGGAACCGCCGAAAAGCAGCGGCAGATTTTAACGGAACACTGGACGGGCACCTGGGCAGCATCCTGCCCGATAACAGCACTAAACTTAACTTTTGATTATACGGGAAATTTCTACGGCCCTATGCGATTGCCTCTGCTCGGGCCACTGGATCCACGAAAGGCGTATAGTCCCTGGTGGAGCATTCAGAATATACAGTTTACGTGGGAAAATAAAAGAGGACTCCAGGTTTATGGCGGCGTGAAAAATCTATTGAACTGGACACCCAATAGAGGTAACCCGTTCATTATCGCCAGAACGAACGATCCCTTTGACAAAGAGGTGCAGTATGATGCATCAGGCAACGTTTTGGCTACTCCAGATAATCCCTATGCCCTTACTTTTGACACCAGCTATGTATATGGTCCAAACCAGGGGATACGGGGGTTCCTAGGGATTCGTTTAACCCTCCAATAATGAAATCAATTCTTTGTCGCTTTATGCTAACCGAAATTAGCGTAGTGTTGGCCCTATGCAGCTTTTCTCAATTAGCTTCGTTTCCTTTGGCACAGATCGACAGCTTTTCAACAAAACGGCTATTCGATAGAAGAATGCCTTTGTTTATTCCTCGAATTAAAGGATAATATCCCTGAGTTTAAGGATTTTCAGTTCTATAATAATACGCTTATGCATTACCTGCAGGTATGATGATATAATCATTAAGACAATAAAAGTACATAAGTTTGCATGAGACTAACGCAAGACGACTAGACAAGCAGAAATTCTTATGCAAAGTAAAAGCAACTGACTTCCGCTGAATCAACTAACAAACCATACCTTATGATAGTAAACATTGTGCACGTGCTGGTAAAACCTGAATTCATAAATCCTTTCTTAGAAGCTACAAAGAAGAATCACGAGAACTCCATTAAAGAACCAGGCAATTTTCGGTTTGATATTCTTCAGGACGCGCAAAACCCATGTAAGTTTGTACTCTACGAAGCCTATGCCTCGGAAGAGGCTGTCGCTGCACACAAAGAGAAAGCACATTATTTCGAATGGCGCGACACTGTAACACCCTGGATGGCCAAGGACCGTGAAGCAATTAAACACATCCTTTTATTTCCAGCCGCACATTAGCTCAGGATGGAAGCCTTCACCATTGCCACCACACCGCTTCTGCATTTTGGAACAGGGAAAATTTCTGCCCTTCCGGGGATAGTCAAATCCTTTGGCTCAAGTATTTTGCTTGTGACAGGCAGACAGTCTTTTTTTTCATCGGAGCATGGGCAGAATCTGCTGGAACAATTGAATGCGCTTAGCTTGACGGTACATCATTACAGTGTTAATCATGAGCCTTCTCCAATTGTAGTGGACACCGCGGTTCTTAAGTTTTCACCGCATGCTCCTGATATTGTGGTGGCAATTGGAGGTGGTAGCGTGCTGGATGCAGGAAAGGCAATATCTGCCATGTTGCCGTTGAATGAATCAGTAAAAGATTACCTGGAAGGCTTTGGCGCAAAAAAGACGCATCCCGGTACGAAAGTTCCTTTCCTGGCTGTTCCCACAACTTCGGGCACGGGGAGCGAGGCGACCAAGAACGCTGTGCTTTCCGACGTTGGCACATACGGTTATAAGAAGTCATTGCGGCATAACAATTTTGTCCCCAACATCGCGATAGTTGATCCTGCCCTTGCTATTGGTTGTCCACCGGTTGTCACTGCCACCAGCGGGATGGACGCCTTTACACAGTTACTGGAGTCTTACCTGTCGACTGCCGGCAATCCGATAACGGACGCATTGGCGTATGAAGGACTGACATTGATTTCTACATCATTGATAAAAGCGTATCAGGATGGATCAAATATGGATGCGCGTACAGGGATGGCGTTATCTTCTTATATTTCGGGCATCACGTTGGCCAACGCCGGCCTTGGATTGGTGCATGGCTTCGCTTCTTCCATCGGCGGATTCTATAATATACCCCACGGCGTTATTTGCAGCACATTAATGGCCGCATCCAACAAAATAGCCGTCCGGAAATTACGCCAGCGGGGTGATCCTGGGAGGGCCTTGATGCGGTATGGCCGCATTGGTAAAATCTTTGCTGGGCTGGAAGGCAAATCAAACGAATATTATACGGACTTTCTAATATGGCTAATGGAACGCTGGGCGGTTGAAATGGATATTCCCGCGCTATCGATGTATGGCATTTCATCCTCAGATTTCGAAAAAATCGTGAATGCAACAGATAATAAGTACAATCCGGTAGCGCTGGATAAAGACGAACTGATTGAAGTTTTGTCAATAGCGCATTAAGCCGCACGCAACATTGAGCTCTGACTTAAGTATTCGCGCAATATTGAAGCGAAAAAGCCTGATTTTCGCATTGAAAATTTACTTCAAATCTTAAGATATATTTGGTTTCTTTGGGCTTAATTCAAATATTTTGTTCCTGATGCCAGCGCTGATGGAACTAACTACAACTGACCTTGATTAGTATCCTATGCAACTTCAAGAAATCTTTCCCCAGTTTGATCATTCGTTACTGGAGCATATTGAAAAAATAGGACAGGTCGTTGAATTTGAAGAAGGCGAAATGCTCATGCGCCCTGGCCAGTATTTTAAAAATTCATTGCTTATCCTGGATGGCCGTGTTAAGTTGTACCGTGAGGGCGAAGATGGCGAAGAATTCTTTTTGTACTACCTGGAAAAAGGAAATGCCTGCGCACTATCGATGATTTGTGCAACTAAAAATGAAACCAGCGCAATTAAGGCTAAAGCCATGTCGCGTGTAAAGGCGCTGGCGATCCCCATTCAGTTTATGGATGGGCTCATGAAGGATCACCGGCAATGGTATTATTTCGTGTTGGAAACTTATCGGGCCCGCTTTGAGGAATTGCTGGATGTTATTGATCAGGTTGTTTTCCATTCCATGGACCAGAAACTTGAATTCTATTTGAAGCGCCAGTTCGATTCATTTGGCAGCGACAAAATCGCCATTACCCACCAGGAAATTGCCGATGACCTGAACTCCTCCCGCGAAGTTATTTCACGGCTATTGAAAAAACTGGAGTCACAGAAAAGGATTGCTATTTCCCGCAATGAAATAACCCGTCTTGATTTTTAAGGTTGCGTGACAATTGTCACTGAATGACCCTTCCATAACATTGAACTTTGTGCTGCACAAAAGCGCATTATGGAAAACATTGGAGGTTATTTGGTATCCGGTTTAATTGGCATCTCGCTTGGACTCATTGGGGGCGGAGGGTCAATCATTACCATTCCTATGCTTGTCTACCTGTTTCACATTGCCCCGGCTGCTGCCACAACTTATTCTTTATTCATCGTGGGTACTACTTCATTGGTTGGCGGTGTTCGGAGCGCCATGAACAGGATGGTGGATCTCAAAGGAGCAGTCCTTTTTTCCATACCGTCTACTGCCGCGGTTTTTTTTACCCGTCATAACTTACTCCCCCTCATTCCTGATACGATAATTACTTCAGACTATTTTTCCCTGACCAAGAATATTGCCATCATGGTCTTCTTTTCACTGGTCATGCTGATCGCTTCCATCCGGATGATCCGTGACAAGTCTCGCGAAGGGGATGAAAACAGGCTAGTGAGGCACAACTTTTTCATGATCGTTCTCCAGGGCTTGGTTGTCGGAATAATAACGGGACTGGTTGGTGCCGGAGGCGGTTTTTTGATTATCCCGGCATTAGTCTTGTTTACCGGCCTCCCGATGAAAAAGGCCATTGGAACCTCCCTGGTGGTGATTGCTGTTAATTCCCTGATTGGATTTATTGGCGATTTGGATTTAGTCCGGGAAGTTAACTTCCGCCTGATGATATTACTTTCCGGCATCGCCATAGCCGGTGTATTCATGGGCGCATACATGTCTAAGTTCATGAAGGGAAAAGCCCTGAGAGCAGGTTTCGGCTGGTTTACCCTTACTATGGCGGTTTATATTATGATAAAAGAGGTTGTGATTTAAGTTTACGTGACATAAATCACGGAACATAAAGTGAATAATACCGAAATTTGCATCAGTTACTAAATTACAGAAATGAAAGTCGAACAAATCTATACAGGATGTCTGGCTCAAGGCGCATATTACATCCGATCAGGCAATGAAGCAGTAATCATCGATCCGCTTCGCGAAGTAGAACCTTACCTTGAGAAGGCTGAAGCCGACGGGGTGAAGATCAAGTACGTTCTTGAAACGCATTTCCATGCTGATTTCGTTTCCGGACATCTCGATCTGGCCGCAAAGACCGGCGCCACCATCGTATACGGACCAAGTGCTCAGCCAAAATTTGATGCCCACATAGCCAAGGATGGGGAAGAATTAGAAGTCGGAAACATTACGATAAAGGTTCTGCACACCCCAGGACATACTATGGAGTCTACAACGTATTTGCTCCGGGATGAAAAAGGAAAGGACTATGCCATATTTAGTGGTGATACACTATTTCTGGGTGATGTGGGACGACCAGACCTGGCGCAAAAAGCGGCGCACATGACACAGGAAGAATTGGCAGGTTTACTTTTTGATTCCCTGCGAACCAAAATAATGACGTTGACCGATGATGTAATCGTTTATCCCGCGCATGGCGCAGGATCGGCATGCGGCAAGCACATGAGCAAGGAAACCGTCGATACGTTGGGCAACCAGCGAAAGACAAACTACGCGCTAAGGGAAAATATGACACGCGAAGAATTTATATCTGAAGTTACAGAGGGTTTGCAACCACCACCCGCCTACTTCCCCGAGAATGTGAGAATGAATAAAGAAGGTTACGAAAGTATTGATACTGTACTTGATAAAGGTATGCGCGCGCTTTCACCGGAAGAATTCGAATTAGTAGCAAATGAAACTGGCGCCCTGGTTCTGGATACGCGTGATGCCCAGACATTCAGGAAAGGATTCATTCCAAATTCTATTAATATTGGCATAGACGGAAGCTTTGCCCCCTGGGTTGGCTCACTTATTCCAGGTGTGGCGCATCCGTTGTTGATTGTTACCGACAAAGGACGAGAAGAGGAAGTAGTAACGAGGCTCGCCAGAGTGGGCTTTGACCATACCCTTGGATACTTAAAAGATGGCTTCAAGTCCTGGCTCCAGGCAGATAAAGAAATCGATTCCATAGAATCCATTTCTGCTCAAGAGTTTGCCAAACGCTTCAAGAAAGGTGGACTGCAAGTCGTCGATGTACGAAAGCCGTCAGAATTTCAGGTCGAACATGTCGACAACGCTGAAAATACACCTTTGGATTTTCTGAATAGCCATTTGTCAGAAATTCCAAAAGAAGGTGAAGTGTATCTCTATTGTGCAAGCGGATATCGATCTATGGTTGCGGCCTCAATTCTAAAAGCACGCGGGTGGGAAAATTTAATTGATGTCAGCGACGGTTTTAAAGCAATTGCGAAGACTGATGTCCCACGAATTGACTATGTATCTTCAACAACATTTAACAAAAAATAATATTTGACATATGAACTTGAATAAAACGGTAAAGTCCTACGAAGATCTTTATAGCAGCGAGTTCCAGGAGAAGCTCAACAACAATCCGAATTCAATTGTATTAGACGTGCGCACACCCGATGAATTTCAGAGCGGAAAATTACCCGAGGCCGTCAATATCAATATTATGGACCACAATTTCCTGAACAATATTTCTGAGTTAGACAGGAACAAAACCTACTTTGTCTATTGTCGCAGCGGTGCGAGGAGCGGTCAGGCTTGTGCAGTGATGGCCAGTCAGGGTTATGAGGTCATCAACCTGGCAGGTGGCATTATCAATTGGAATGGCGAAGTGTGTTAATTATTGCTTCTCTGATGCTTTTGAAGCAGCATGTATCTTTATCTTTTGAACCGGACGCTCAATAGACGCCTGAAAATAAATGAATTCATAATGAAGTGGATGAAATGGGTTATTGGAGTTGTGATAGGCTTAGCAGCTGGATACCTGTATTGGTATTATGTAGGTTGCCTTAGCGGAACTTGTTCCATCACTTCTTCTCCATTAAACAGCGCCTTGTACGGCGGCCTAATGGGGGCACTGGTTGTAAATGTATTTACTCCCTCAAGAGATACAGCCAAAGAACAACATAAGAAATAATGAAGATTGAAAGCATCCAAAAGGTGTTAAACTCATTCAATTTTCCGTTGGCCGTAGGGTTGATTCTGAGTTTTGCTGTGCTAAGCTGTACCAAAGGCGATCGCAGAAACGAACGAATAGATTTATTAGCACCCGTCCCAGATTCTGTCTATGCAAAGGCGGGCAACCGAATTATTGCCGTTACGTTTGATACGCTCCGCAATTCATTGCTTGAAGCAATTCGCTCGCAGGGCATTGAAGAGGCCATCGCATTTTGCAGCGAAAACGCTTATTCAATTACAGGAGTATATGCCGACAGTGTTACCGTCCGTAGAACTGCTTTACGCTTTAGAAACCCGGCGAATAAACCTGACAGCCTTGAGTTATTGGTTTTGGAAGAGATGAGCGGACAGCCAAAGGCTATCGAAGTGGCCGGAACGAAAATTGTCAGGCATGAATCATCAGGTGAAATCCATTACTTCAAATCAATAGTCCTGCAACCCATGTGCTTGAATTGCCATGGTACACCTGGAGGACAAATTAAGGAAGCCACCCTAGCGCGGATACAACAACTTTATCCTGACGATAAGGCTGTTAATTTTAAGGAAGGTGACTTGCGTGGTGTATGGCACATTGTTTTCAAGTCTCAACGGGAGTAATCAGGAATTTCAGAGGTTAAATACAGGTTTCAAAAAGCAACAAGAATTCATCTTGTCAGTGCCTGAAGTACATTGGCATGGACATCCCCTTCCTTCACTATCAGTAGCACTGACAACGTATGCGCTAATTTAAAATCAAGTATTTCGCCTAATTCAAGACCATGCTTGCCTAGGAGGTACGTTGAAACTGTAGAATAAAACCGAAAGTGACGCAAGTCACAGTAAAGGACAACGCTTCGGAATACTTTTGCATAAAATTCTACGCTATGACGAAAATATTGCCGGGGCTTATACTGTTTACTTTCTCTTTTTCTGCCTCCTTGTTAGCGCAAGAAACTGTACCTCTATCGTTACAAGACGCCATGGATGCCGCGCTTGAAAACAACACAGAAATAGTAATAGCCAGATTGGAAGAAGAAGGCGCGTCCATAGCTTTCAAACAAACTAATAGCGTTTTTCTCCCGCAGATCAACTTAAGTTACGCCGCTGTTAGCACCAATAATCCATTGAATGCATTTGGTTTTAAATTACAGCAGCAATCGATCTCACAATCTGATTTCAATCCTGACCTGCTCAATTATCCGTCTGCCACGCAAAACTTTATGACCAAAGCGGAGTGGTTACAACCGGTTCTGAACATGGACATGGTATACATGCGCAAAGCCGCAAATGAGCAAAGAGAAATCTATGCCTTCAAAACGAAACGGAGTACAGAACATCTTACCTTCGAAGTTCAAAAAGCGTACGCCCAGCTCCAGCTGGCACAGCAGGCAAAGGACGTCCTGGAAGAAGCACTTCAAAGTATTGACGCCATCTATACAGCTACTAACAATCGTTTCGAAAAAGGATTCCTGCAAAAATCAGATGTCCTCACAGTCCTGGTAGCGGTAGCAACTACAGAAAGTCAATTGGCAGAGGCTAAAAGTAACGCGCAAAATGCGGCTGACTACCTCAGCTTACTTATGGGCAGAAAAGCCGGAGTTATTTATACGGTAGACGTAATTCAACAGATTTTGCCTGTGGAAAATACGGATACAGAAATTCCGGCAAACCGAGCTGATTTTCAGGCCATGCAATCAGCTATAGCGGCACAAGACCTGATGATCCATTCTGGCAAATTGTCATATCTGCCCAAACTCAATGCGTTTGCTGAATACTTGCTAAATGATAAAGAGGCATTTGGCTTTAGTTCGAATTCTTATCTCGTTGGCGCCCAGCTGTCATGGAGTCTTTTCAATGGTATGACTACCCAAGGCAAAATAGCGGAAAAGCGCATTGAGCGAAATAAGATGACAGAGCAACTGAGATTTCAAAAAGCGCAAAGCCAGAATGAACTCAACAAAACCCTTCGACAAATCCAGGATACAAAGTTTGCCTTACAGCAACATGAGATTGCCGTTGATCAAGCAACGGAAGCATTGCGCATCCTACAAAACCGCTATCTGCAAGGCCTGGTCGCCACAAATGATGTTCTCCAATCGCAGACATTATTACTGCAACAAAGACTTAAATTGGCTGAAGTCGTTTTTCGGTTTAACACAACCTATGCGTACCTGCAATTTCTAACATCCACTTCCGAAAAATAAAAATTGAATCTTATGAAAATATATAGATCCTTGTCTGCTATTACATTGTTCTTTTCGTCACTTATTATTTTCGCTTCCTGTTCTGGAGATAACAATAAAGGAGCGGTAAAAAAGGATAATCCTGTTCAAGTAACAGTCTCCTCTCCCGAAGAACAATCCAACAATAAAATCTATGCGAGTGGTAATATTGAGTCGAGGCAAACCGCCATAATAAGCACCCGCGTGATGGGTCTTATAACGAGCATCAAAGTAAAGGTGGGGGACAAAGTACAAAAGGGAGCACTTCTGGCTACGATCAGTAATGCGGATATCGTCGCAAAGAAAGGACAGGCACAAGCAATGGTCTCGGAGGCAGAGGCTGCATTGAAAGATGCCCAGAAAGATTACGAACGATTTGCAAAACTATATGAACAACAAAGTGCTTCAGCCAAAGAATTTGAAAATGCAACGTTGTATTATAGTTCCGCAAAGTCAAAGACCGAGGCAGCAAAGCAGCTGCAAAAAGAAGCAGACGCCATGTTGACGTACACTATTCTCACAGCGCCCTTTTCAGGGGTTGTTACACAACAGAATATCGATGCAGGAAGTATGGCTAACCCTGGCCTGCCAATCCTTGTAATGGAACAAACCGAAAATTACCAGGTAAGCGCTTCCATTTCTGAAGACGACATAGCTCATGTTAAAGCAGGATCAGACGCTGAGATCGTGATTAAGTCTTCGGGAAGGAAATTTAAAGGAAACGTTTCTGAAGTGAGTCCGTCTTCACAATTCAGCGGGGGACAGTATAAGATAAAAGTAAATATCCCGAATGCTGATAAGAGTGGTTTATATTCCGGCATGGCTGTCAATGTTGCAATTGATTCTTCCCTGCCATCCAAGACTTCAGATAGTATAATACTGGTGCCCGCTTCGGCAGTTGTCTACATAGATCAACTCACCGGACTTTACACCATCGGTGAAAGTCATACGGCACTATTGCGTTGGGTGAAACTTGGAAAGTCGTACGGGGACGATATTGAAATTCTATCCGGATTACGCAGCGATGAGAAGTTCATAATCAAAAGTGAAGATAAGTTATACAACGGATTGCCTGTAACTATAAAATAAGGCCGAAGGCGTAAATACAAACGCATCGAAAGCCCTATGCCTGCCGACGGTTTGCAATTGACAGATTACGATTAACCAAATTCCCAAATGAAAGAAGGATTGTCAGGAAATATTGCAAAAGCATTCATTCAATCAAAATTAACCATTTTGCTGATGATTGCCTTTTTACTTATTGGTGGTTACAGCACAATGCTTATTCCGCGAGAAGAAGAGCCGCAGATTAACGTCCCCATGGCAGATATCTTTCTGCGATATCCAGGTGCCTCACCGAAGGAAGTAGAAGCGAGGGTATCTCAGCCGCTGGAGAAAATAATCTCCAACATTAAAGGTGTTGAATATGTATACTCTACTTCGATGAAAGGCGAAGCCATGGTCATCGTTCAGTTCTATGTGGGCGAAGATGTTGAGCGCTCTCTGGTAAAACTCTACAATGAGTTGATGAAGAATATGGACAAGATGCCTGTTGGTGTATCCATGCCATTGGTAAAGACAAGGGCAATAGATGATGTGCCGGTCCTGGGCTTGACCTTGTGGAGCGAAAAATACAGTGACTACGAACTCAAACAGCTAGGACAGACACTCTCAAACGAAATAAAAAAGATACCCGATGTCGCGTCCATCAATATCCTGGGGGGCAGAAGTCGGCAGGTAAATGTCTTGCTGGACAAAGATAGAATGGTACAGCGCCACGTTGACTTTCTCAGTATTGCTAAGCAAATACAAGGAAATAATGCGCAAAGCCATTCAGGAGACCTCATAAGACAAGATACCGCTTTTTCCGTGGACGCCGGAAATTTCCTGAAGGATGCATATGAACTTGAGGATATCGTAGTAGGTATAGACAACGGACTGCCTGTCTACCTCAAAGAAGTAGCTACTATTGAAGAAGGTCCTGAAAAACCGATTCAACATGTTTTCTTTGGATTCGGACAATACGATCCACAGCAGGCCGCAATGCACAAATCAGTTTATCCGGCGATAACCTTGTCAATTGCCAAAAAAAAAGGTGCAGATGCTATGAAACTTTCTGAACACATTGTTGCCAAAATTGAACATCTGAAAAGTGTATTAATTCCGGATGACGTGCACGTTACCCAAACCCGGAATTATGGCGAGACCGCTTCGGAAAAAGTTTCTGAACTTTTACTCCACTTATTTGTAGCTGTTCTTGCCGTTACAGCTTTTGTTATGCTGGCCATGGGATGGCGCGGTGGCCTTGTCGTTTTCTTATCTGTACCCGTAACATTTGCACTAACCTTATTCAGTTACTACTTCCTTGACTATACACTCAACCGTATTACACTATTCGCGCTGGTGTTTATTACAGGTATTGTTGTTGACGACTCTATAATTATTGCAGAGAATATGCACCGACATTTTAAAATGAGACGGTTGCCCTTTTTGCAAGCTGCAATCTTTGCGATCAACGAAGTTGGTAATCCGACCATTCTGGCGACCTTTACCGTAATAGCAGCCGTCTTGCCGATGGCATTCGTATCCGGAATGATGGGACCCTATATGAGTCCCATGCCAATTGGTGCATCGATTGCCATGATGCTTTCATTGGTCGTTGCCCTTACGCTCACACCCTACCTTGGTTACGTATTTCTCAGAGAGAAGGAAGGACATGATGACAAGGGCCCTATTGCATTAGAGCAATCCAAAATTTACAAGCTCTACAAAGCGTTCATTAACCCAATGCTCGAAACACGTTGGAAGCGCTGGGCATTTATTTTGAGTACAGTGATCGTTCTATTAGGATCGGTTTCATTTTTCTACACCAAGTGGGTGGCCGTAAAAATGCTTCCGTTCGACAACAAGAATGAATTTCAGGTTGTAATCGATATGCCGGAAGGAACGACACTTGAACGTACCGCCGTTGTAACACGGGAAATTTCACAATACTTGTCACAACAAAAACTTGTAAGAAACTATCAGGGCTATGTTGGCACTGCCGGGCCAATAAGTTTCAATGGTTTAGTGCGTCATTACGATTTACGAAGCGGCAATAACGTAGCAGATATTCAGGTGAATCTTGTCGATAAAAAAGACCGTAGTACTCAAAGCCATGAAATTGCAAAACAATATCGCCCAGCGATACAGAAGATTGCCAGGAAATATAATGCCAATGTGAAGATGGTGGAAGTTCCTCCGGGACCACCTGTACTCTCAACAATTGTAGCGGAGATTTACGGACCAGACTACCAAGAACAGATCCGAATAGCACGAGAAGTAAAAGTTTTGATTGAAGGTACCGAGGGCGCTGTGGATGTCGACTGGATGACGGAAGCCGATCAACCGGAATACCGCATTGAGGTCGACAAGGAAAAAGCCATGGGTAATGGTATAGCACCTGCACAGGTTGTAGCTACTATTCAGGCCGCATTGTCCAATATGCCCGCAGGCACCTTGCATAACCCGGTATCCTTCGACCCGATTTCGATCGTATTGCAATTGCGTGACGCAGATATAACAAGCGTAGATGATATTCGAAATCTGAGCATTATTAATCAGCATGGAAATGCTATCGCTATAAGTGACCTGGTTAAGATTAAAAAAGAAATCAAAGAAAAAAGTATTTACAGAAAGAATCAGAAGCGGGTTGTGTATGTCTTGGCTGATTTAGCCGGTGATCTTGAGAGTCCTTTTTATGCCATTATGGAAATTTCAGAGAAACTAAAGAGTATCAACCTGAAAAAAGGATTTACACTGGAAGAATCGTATAATCAGCAACCCGCGTTTGAAGATAATTATACCCTGAAGTGGGATGGCGAATGGCAAATCACCTACGAAGTATTCCGCGATCTTGGAATCGCCTTCGCGGTCGTCATTATAATGATTTACATGCTCATCGTAGGTTGGTTCCAGGACTTCAAAGTTCCATTGGTAATGCTAGCTGCCATTCCTTTATCACTCATCGGCATTGTACTTGGCCATTGGATGTTGGGGGCCTACTTTACTGCCACGTCTATGATTGGATTCATTGCACTGGCCGGCGTTATGGTACGAAATTCAGTTTTGCTAATTGACTTCATCAACATTCGTCTTGAGGAAGGCATTCCCCTTAAGCAAGCTATTATCGAAGCAGGTGCAGTGCGTACGACCCCGATTCTACTGACTGCCGGGGCTGTAGTTCTGGGCGCTGTGATCATATTGTTTGATCCAATCTTTCAAGGCCTTGCAATCTCCCTTATGGGTGGAACGATAACGTCAACGTTCCTTACATTATTGGTCGTGCCACTATTGTACTACCGTATGATGCGCAAAAAGCATGAAAAACATTAATTATCCATTCAACACTGAAGTATTATGAAACTCCTAGTTGTAACAAGCCTAAAAGAATTTCAAAAGAATGTTGCTGATATGCTCCATCGATCAGGTATTGAGGTGTTCAGTGTTTCAGAAACTATTGGATTCAAGGACCATCAGGCTACTAACCTGCTCGACAATTGGTTCAGCAGCGGAAGTGAGTATTTTGATTCCATCTTCCTATTCAGCTTTACGCAGGAAGAAAAGGCAGTACATGCACTTGAACTGATCAAAAAATACAATGATGAAAATGCCACAGGGTTTCCCATAAGGGGTTTCATTATTCCTGTGGACAAGACAAGCTATACTTCTACTTAAAATAGCCGTCACTTTCGAAACAGCATAAGTGGTAACAACACCAAGGGATGACTATTTGTTGTTGCGCAATATTATCATGACCCGGTGAAGCGAATTTTATCGCTACAGCAGTTGTACAAAAAGCAGAAACAGTAAGAAACCAAAAATTAAATCAAAGTTATTATGAGAGAAAGTATCGTAAGAGCCGTAGCAGGAACAATAGTATTAATCAGCATC
Organism: Cyclobacteriaceae bacterium; assembly: GCA_029858965.1. GTDB lineage: Bacteria > Bacteroidota > Bacteroidia > Cytophagales > Cyclobacteriaceae > Chryseolinea. Next base: position 62,304 of record JAOUDZ010000013.1, on the reverse strand, counting down.
TCACTTGCATATTTTGTAAACGTATATTGGTTAGGATTAGCAGCCTTCGTCGGTTTAAACCTGTTGCAATCATCCTTCACTCATTTTTGTCCGTTGGAGAAAATATTGGATAAGGCTGGCGTTGAACCAGCAAGTAGCAAAAGTCACTAGTCAGTAGCACAAGTTCCGGGCTACAGATACCCAGACAAACTTGAACTGGGTTCTTCATTGCGTGTAACTTCGCGAGCATCTGAAAAATTCACATGCGATTTGGGGAATGGGATACCCACTAATGAAATCTTTAGATTGCCTTGACCACCCTGAAAGGGAACAAGAGTACTGCCCCAATAAATTTGAACACAACCTCAATTGTAAAGCCGAGTATTCTGAAAGGCAATAGTATCAACCAAACCAACGGCAACAGGAAGAGCAGGATTAGTGCAACGGGCCAACACAATACAAACAAAATACACCAGAGTATTATGACCAGCAGCGTTTTCATGACATGAATCTATTTGGCTGACAATCAGCAAACCACTTACCAAACTAATAATGCATTGATTATCAATGCATTGTGAAAGTCAACATTTTGAAAATATCCGGATTTGTACACATCCCTGTTCATAAATGAGAAGCTGTGTAGGATTCGCATAGGTTCCGCAGGGAGTTTAATTCTTCACTGTTCAATTCCTACACTTCGTTTCAGATGCTACAATCCAGAAATCGACTCCAGGAACAAAGCCAGGGCACTGTGGTCAAGGTCTCCATCACCTTTAGCCAGCACTGCATCCATCTGTGAAGCAACGATCGCAGAGGCCGGTAACGGAACCGAAAGATCCTTGCCGGTTTGCAGTGCGATATTCATGTCCTTGCGATGCAATTTCACTTTGAATCCAGGTTTGAAATTCCGGTCAATGATGCGTTGACCATGAAGATCCAAAATTTTACTTTGTGCGAATCCACCCAGCAGCGCTGCACGAACTTTCGCTATGTCAACGCCGGCTTTCTTTGCCAATGTCAAAGCTTCAGCTACTGCCTGGATCGTTAATCCAACCACAATCTGGTTGCATGCCTTGGTGGTTTGTCCGGCGCCAGGCTTTCCGATGTGCACAATATTTTTTCCCATCTTTTCAAAAATGGGCAAGGCTTTCTCAAACGCTTTTTCTTCTCCGCCAACCATGATGGAAAGTGTGGCGCCTTCAGCACCTCCCTGACCTCCTGAAACAGGTGCGTCCAACGCGGCAACACCTTTTTGCTGAAACGCACTAAAAAGATTAATGCTCGTAGCAGGAGCAATGGTAGACATATCAATAAAGAGCGCACCTTTCTTCAATCCGGCCAAAACGCCATCGTCTCCAAAAACAATAGACTCGACCTCAGGAGAGTCAGGCAACATCGTAATTACTACATCTGATTCGGCTGCCAATGCTTTTGGATTTTCAAATGATTTGGCGCCTTCCGCTTTTAATGCCGCGGCCCCTGCACTCGAAGAAAGTATGAGGAGAGGGTATCCTGCTTTCAATAGATGTTTTGCCATGGGCTTTCCCATGATACCTAATCCGATAAATCCGATTCTTTCCATTCTTAATTTATTTTATTACTACCTACTTTTTTCAAAATCATTCAGCTTTTTTACCATATCAGCAGCTCCTTTGGCAACGAATGAACCGTCGGCTCCGGAAGCAAGGAAGCGGTACCCCAGCTGAAAATACATCTCGTACTCATTGACATCAATGAGTAAAGCCCCCGTAGCCTTCCCGTGCCTTTTGGCTGCGTTCGCGACATCCTTTATAGCCTGCTGATAGAGGGGGTGATCAAGCTGACCAAAAATACCAAGTGCCATAGTGAGGTCTGAAGGCCCGACGAAGAGCACATCCACGCCCTCTTGTGACGCAATAGCATCAATATACTTTACGGCATCTAACGTCTCTATTTGGATAACACCGACAACCGTCTTCTCCAGGCTTGAGAAATAATCCTTTGCATTTTTACCAAAGCCTGTTGCGCGAACCATCTGTGCCATTCCCCGGATTCCTTTAGGAGGATAATACATCATACGGACCGCCTGGTCGGCATCCTCAGGTGTATGGATTTGTGGAAACATAATTCCTTTTGCCCCCGCATCCAATATGTGCTGAACGTTGGGTCGTGTAATATTATCGATTCGCACGATAGGTGTAGCTTCTGTTCCCTCCAGCACCTGCAACTGATTGTACATGATTACTTCATTTCCAGCGCCGTGTTCCAAGTCAATTAGCACCCAATCGAATCCAGCGCGGCCGATAATCTCAGCAGAAACAAGTGATCCGAGATTAATCCAGCATCCATGAACAGCTTCGCCGGATTGAATTCTTTCCTTAAGATTCTTCATTGGCCTCCAAGGTTATCCCACAAGACGTTGAATATAACAAACTCAACTTCATGGTTGAATAGAATTGAAATAATTTCCAATTTCATTGTGCTACCCATTTTACACTATGGTCACCTGTTACCGCAATAGTTTCCTTCGGTGAGTCCTGATGGAAGAACGACCATGGCCCCGGGATAAATGGATATTTGTGAATCACTGCTTCATTTACTTCGATACCAAGACCACTCCCGGTAGGAAGTTTCAAATACCCTTTTGATACATCCAGCGGTTCCTGCAGGATTTCATCTGACAATGGAAAGGGATACATACCCGCTCTTCCCGCCGCCGAATAGCAAGGGTACTCGAGCCATTCCACTACTGATTCATCCCTACAAACGCCCAGCTGCGCAGCGGCAAGGACTTCCAGCATGGTGCCCCAACTGTGGAAGGCAAATTTCATTTTATGAGCAGCCGCAAGATCAAAAACCTTCAAGCCCATCTCAAAACCTCCTTGACAACAAACATCCATTTGCAGAAAATGAGCGGCATCCATTTGCGCCAATTCCTGAAATCCTGCAAAATCCTGCTCGTGTTCCCCAGTTGCAACAGTTACGAATCCCTTTGCTTTTAAGCTTTTGTATGCCTGGTGATCTTCCGGCAAAAGCGGCTCCTCCAACCAGAATGGATTATATTCCCGCATCGATCTGGCCAAATGCTGAATCACCTCAGGGGTATAGCTCTTATTACCCATACGCCACCAGGTGTGGGCATCCACCATCAAGCCCATATCTTCCCCCGTTGCTTTTCGCATCAGTTCTAATGTTTTCAAATCAGCATCCGGTCCTGCAGCCGGTCGCATTTTATAAGCAGGGAACCCCATCTGCTGGATAGCACTTGCCTCCTCAGCATATTTCTCCGGTGACATATACATTCCGGCACTTCCATATACCTTTATAGTCTCTCGCACACGGCCACCCATCAATTCGGAAATGGTACATCCTTCATACTTTCCGACAAGGTCCAGGAGTGCAACCTCAACCGCATAGTACGTCTTTACAACTTCAGGGCTATTGGTAAAATAGAAAGATTTCCAGCTCATTGGATCTTTATCCACTAAAAAAGGTTTTATGATCTTGTCAATCTCCTCTGAAGCCCTTTCAAAAGCCGGACCTGGTGCGTAGCCGATCAGCCCCGTGTCTGTACTGACTTTGATCAGCATTGCATCTCTCTTCAGGATGGTTCTTACACCTCCCCAAAAGGGTAATTCAATTTTTTTTGGCATCGGATAGGACATTAAAAATCCTTCCACATTGGTAATCTTCATACTTGCTTGGTTTGTTCCTCAAATAGTCACCAACGTGGAAGCACTCTTTTCCATGTAGGATCAACGTGTTTTCTCATTTCCTTCTCATCATCCCGCTTCCTGTAAGGTACCTGTTGGTACCGCTCTTTCCCACGTGCCAGCTGATCATAGTCCAACGACACACCAAGCCCGGGCTTTTCAGGTATTGTTACGCAGCCCTCACGTATGGGAATTCTTCCCCCGGCAACAACTTCATCTTTTTCGGATTGCCAGGGGTAATGTGTATCACAGGCATATGTTAAGTGGGGTGTCGCAGCAGCCACATGCGCCATAGCCATAAGCGAAATCCCCAAATGGCTATTTGAATGCATGGACAAACCAATGTTAAAAGTCTGCGCCAATTTAGCCAAGTGCTGTACCTGACGCATACCACCCCAATAGTGATGATCACATAATATTATCTGAACAGCATCTGATGCGATAGATGATGGAAGATCAGCAAATGAGGTAACGGCAACATTACTGGCCAAAGGAACATTTATGCCCATGGCCAGGAGTTGTTTGCGGACAGCGGCCATGCCTGCAATGCCTGCAGTCGGATCTTCGAGGTATCCTCCTCCCGAAAGTTCACGCGCCAGCGCCTTACCAACCTGCACGGAAGTCTCCACAGTCCAGGCAGAATTCGGATCGATGCGCAACGGTACAGCCGGACCAAACTCTTGGTACATCAGTTTTACCGTCTCAATTTCCAATTCAGGATCGAGCACACCCGCCTTAAATTTAACGGAGCCAAACCCGTATTTTGCAATCATCTCCTTTACCTGAGCCAGAAGCGATTCTGGCGAAAGTGCTTCGCCATATTCATCCTCCCGGATATCTTTTCCTTCACCCCCACCTCCCGCATGTTTATAAAAAGGATAGGCCGAGAACGGAACTTTTTCACGTACCCGTCCCCCAATAAGATCGCAGACAGGCACGCCAATACTTTTGCCGATAAGATCCAGGCAGGCTACCTCAATAGCTGCAAACGTACGTGAAGTTTCATCCAGCGGATTCTCGCCAGGCACCATGTAAGTTTGCGAACCATCCTGTCCGTTCCGCTTATTGCTCATCTCGGGGTTAAGGAGCCCTGTGATGCGAAATGCATTTGCCCCGATAAGCTTATTCCTTATTGCGCGCAACGCCGTCGCTGGAATTTCTCCGCCATACGTTTCGTTTATACCAACAATACCATCTTCACTCTCCAACTCAAGAATAGTGCGCAACGCATAAGGCTGATGAAGTCCGTATGAGCTTCTTAACGGAGGGTCTGCAACTGCTATTGAGTGAATGCGAAGGTCCTTTATTTTCATATACTGCTTCTATTTAGTTGACTGTTCTATTTTTTGCTTATAGCAGCGGAAATATTTTTGCCAATACCATAGTAGTGGCAAGTCCGACGAGACCCATTATGCTTAACAGAAATGAGAAATTGCGGATTGTTTCTCCTTCTGTAAATCCGCTCATTTTACATATAATCCAGAATCCGCTGTCATTCATCCACGGAAATAATTTGGAACCACATCCAATAACGATGGCAAGATACACCGGATTAAATGGTAAGGCACCGGGTGCAGCGAAGGCCGTTAACATCCCAACCGCTGTGATGATTGATACCGTTGCTGATCCTTGTGCGGTGCGAATAACCGCGGCAATTATAAAAGCCAATGGCAAGGCTGCGAGTTTGTAATCAGGAGATAACCCGACCAACCAGTTGCCGATGGACGTTTGCTGCAACATTGCGCCGAATGCTCCACCGGTTGCAGTGATCAGAATGATCATTCCCGCACTATAGATAGCTTCTTCTATGGGCTTCTTTAATTCCTTCAGTCGATATGCGAATTGTCTTGATAAAAGGAACAATGAAATAATTGTAGCGATAAAAAGGGCTATTACCGGATTCCCAGTCAGCGCAAAAAATGCACGAACACCTTCAGGAATAGGCATTGAGAGGCCCTTGGTAATCGTATTCCCTGCGATAAGAACAACCGGCAGTGCAATAGGCAAATTGGACATAAAAAATGAAGGAAGCTGATCCGTGTCCTTTTCCAACCATCCTTTCAGTTCTTCAACTGACGTTTCTGATGTAGTTCGTAGCGGTATAAGTTGCCGGCCGTTCAACCAAATACCGTAAAGCAGTCCGCCACCCGCACAGGCAAGTCCGACAAGTGTGCCCATTATTATCATCAGTCCGACACTTACACCGAAGGCCCCTGCCGCAAAGAGTGGGCCAGGCGTTGGTGGTACCAGCGAATGCGCCATTGTGCCACCTGCAACGATAGCCATAACATAAAGTGCATATGATTTTTCATTTCGCACACCCATAGCGCGCGCCAATGGAATCATAAGATAAAAGATGGTATCAAAAAAGATGGGTATCCCCAGCATGAAGCTACTGGCCATAAACGACACGGGAGCCTTCTTATCACCAAATACACGGAGTACAGAACGCACAATTCGTTCTGCCGCACCACTATCCAGGAGGCATTTTCCAATAATAGAGGCTAGCACAATAAGCAGTCCTATTTTCTCACACGTATTTCCAAAAGCTATGGCAATTCGCTCGCCAAGCGATTGGTCCAGTAGTGCGGTGACTTGTTGCGGCGATAAATTCTTGCTGAGCGCATAATTCTGGAGTAATTCTGCTGGTGTGAGAAACCCCACCAACAAGGCGCCAAGCAGCAAGGCAAGAATAGGGTGCAGCTTGACGAAGAGAATTCCGCCCAGCACTACAATCAATCCAATAACAAGCAGTAGAATTGGCGTCATAAAAGCATTACCTAAAGTGATCCTATATTAGTAATGACGTTTATTCTTTAGATGACCCCTTACCGCGGCAATTTCAAAATCACGGAAGGCCAAATCAAAGGAAAATTACTCATCCAATAGTTCTTTGTCCAAGAAATCGATAATGCGACAGCTAATTCTGTAACCCGATTTTATTATATCACTGTAAACATATCCATAATACTAATCCGCTTCGGGTACTCTTTATTTAGGTTTTGCGTGGGCTGCATACACAGCGCCAATCTTTTCTTTTTTCCCCGGGAACAACAGAATAATTATTCCCGTAATCACAAAGGGTATGCTCAACAATTGACCCATGTTCAAAGGGAGCTCATCTTCAAATAAAACCTGATTAATCTTAATGAACTCGACCATGAAGCGAAGACTGAAAAGAATTATCAAGAACCATCCCGTAAGAAAACCTTGTTTGACATCCTGTCGCTTGGTTTTCCAGATCCACAACAGAAAAAAGAAAAGTAACATGCAGTAAATCGCCTCATATAGTTGAGCAGGATGTCTTGGGGTATTGTCAATACTTGTAAAAATAAACCCCCAAGGCAAGGTTGTTGGAATCCCGACCATTTCTGAATTCATTAAATTGCCCAACCGGATCAGGCTCGCGGTTAAAGCGGTAACAATTACCAGCCTGTCGCATATCCACAAGTATTTCACATTTGTCTTTCGCACGAAAAAATACAACGCAATTAGAATTCCTATCCCTGCTCCGTGGCTTGCAAGTCCACCTTCCCAAATGGCTAGTATTCGTAAAGGTTGTTGAGAAAACACGACGGGATCATAAAACAAGACATGGCCTAACCTGGCCCCAGTCAAGGCAGCGATGACCACGTAAATTGTTAACCTTTCAACTTCCCGTTGGGCCCGTCCTTCCTTTTTATAGATGTAAAACATGATTTGCTGGCCTAGCAACAGGGCCAGCGCCCAGGATACACCATACCATCGTATCGGGTGATTTAATATGGGAATTACAAAAATGTCAGGGTTAATATCCCAAACAATGAAGTTGAACACAACTTTGAATTCCATTTACAATACTATAGCTCCTTGATGTATATGTTGCGGAACTGCACCAGGCTAGGTGGACCAACCCACACACCATCCTTCTTGGATCCATGATGTTGTAATCCAATCGGGCCTTTATCCGGAAGGCCAGGAAGAAGTGCATTTTCAATTACATTGATCCCATTGAGGTCAACGCTCATCCTGTTACCCTTCATCGTGATCTTAAAGGTATTCCATTCCCCTATGTTTTTATCAGCATTTACTTTGGGCGTGACCCCTCGGCGGACTTCCGGTGGCATGTTTTCATCCATTCTGTATCCGTAGACCTCACCAGAACCAATGGGCCACCCCCATATGTTGGCCTGGCATTTTCCCACACCACGCAGAAGGATTCCAGAATCAGAGTCTGGTACAATCATCTTGATAGGTTTCCCATTCTCATCCAGTTTGTGCAACCCGCTCGGCAAAATAAGTGGCACATTCGGATTCTTATAGGGTGTCTCTTTTATGCGCCAATCCACATACAAAATGAAATCTTCGTATTCTTTCTCCGACCAAAGGTCCTTGTCTTTCAAGGCTTCACTTTCAGCATCGTAATCGATGACACCGTCTTTTATTTTCCAATGCCCGTTGTCACCTGCAGGTATTTTCCAATTTGTAAAATTTTTTCCATCAAACAGCGATACAAACCCATCCGGCACCTTTTCGCCTTGTGCAAATACCCCAGTAGTGAACATTATGATCGCGGCCGTTAAAGAGAGTTTTTTCATGGCAGTAGATTTATACTTTATGATCTGGTAACGTAGTCTTCAGGAAACCCTGATTGTACTAAGTTAGGCGTAGAAACACTAAATACAAAATCATACTTCCAGATACCGCAAGGCCCTAATCAGGGTCAAGCGAAGCAAATGAAGAGTCCTGAATAATCAGTGAACAAACTATGATTTCTGGCGGGTGATTGGAGGTTTTGAAAGTTCAAAACTGGAATTTCCGTTTGATTTTCGCGCAATGATTTTCCCTTCACGGATCAAAATATTCGCAACGAACTTCACTTGATCGAGCAACTCGCGCCAATTCTTTTGATCCATTGCGCGGGCTACATCCGACATCGCAAAAGTCTGTTCCGGGCCGCGCTCTTCCGCCAGTTTTAGGATTGTCCTGCGAATATCCTCTGCAAATACCATAAGCCTGACTGCAATGAGTTACAACAGCCGGCGTCGGGTTATGGTTCAATGATGCTTGAAGGTTCAGAAAATGTGCATTTCAGGACGGCAGAATGCTAATTATGATTTGCAAAGCCAAGAACAACGATAATCCTTACTATTTTTGCAGTATGACAGTACGGCAATTCATTAGTGAACAATCAGACCCCAAACGTGAGATTATGACCATATTGCGATCCTGGATCCTTGACCTAGGGGCTCATACGCAAGAAAAATTAAGTTATAAGATTCCCTATTTTTATTTTTATGGCACTCTGTGCTTTCTCCATCCGGAGGAAGACGGCGTTGACCTTGGCTTTACCAAAGGTTATGAACTTTCTGATGACCAGAAGATATTGGAAGCACATGGACGAAAACACGTTAAATCCATTACCTTCTACAGTCTGGCCCAGCTGGAAGAATATGAAGATCCGATTCGACGCCTGTTAAATGAGGCCGCCATTTTGAATGAATATCAGCACAAAAGAAAACTGAAAAATAAGAAATGAGCGAAGTGGAAATCCTTCTTGACGAACAGGATGATGAATTATTTGAACACCATCGTATAGTAGCCGACCAGAAGCAAAGCCTGATCAGAGTCGATAAGTTTCTGATGGCGCGTCTGCCTAATGTCACACGTACTAAAATTCAGGGAGGAATACTAGCAGGATTCGTAAAGGTAAACGACAAGAACATTAAGGCAAACTACAAAGTACATCCCAACGATATCATTACGGTTTCGATGCCAGAGCCTCCCCGTGATACCGAAGTGATCCCGGAAAATATTCCAGTCAATATTGTTTTTGAAGATGCGCATTTGATGGTGATTAACAAACCAGCAGGTATGGTGGTACACCCGGCGTATCAAAATTGGAGCGGAACGTTAGTGAATGCGCTTGCTTTTCACTTCCAGAACCTACCTGAACTTCCGGGTACCGATGCCAGACCAGGCCTCGTCCATAGAATTGACAAGGATACTTCCGGGCTGCTGGTCATTGCGAAAGACGAACGCAGCCTAACGGGCCTCGCAAAACAATTCTTTGACCATACTATATCACGACGATATTATGCTTTGGTGTGGGGAGTCCCTGATCCCCCTAGCGGGACTATCAACAAAAACGTTGGCAGAAGTCTTAAGGACAGAAGGGTTACAACCGTATTTCCGGCAGGAGATATGGGAAGGCATGCGATAACCCACTTTCAGGTATTACAGGAGTTACGTTATGTCTCGCTAATAGAATGTAAACTCGAAACCGGGCGAACGCATCAAATCAGGGCACATATGAAGTACCTCGGCCATCCGCTCTTCAACGACGCACTGTACGGCGGAGATCAGGTTTTGAAAGGAACAGTTTTTACAAAATATAAGCAGTTTGTAGAGAACTGCTTTAAGATAATTCCGCGCCAGGCCCTGCACGCAAAGAGCCTGGGCTTTGTCCACCCCATCACAAAGGAATTTTTACAATTTGACTCAGCGTTACCCCAGGACTTTATGGCTGCAATTGAAAAGTGGGAGAGTTACGTTAAATACAACTAATACCAACGGTAGGGAAATTTCACGCGAATGATACACGAAAAATAGAAGTGAAGAAAATTTCAACCGAGCGTGTTTACGCACGTAGAAATTTTGAAGAAGACTGTAACCTTCTGCTTAGAACGAGGGCCTCAACTGGTTGCCCTTGCCTAGCGCACGGCGTATCTCCTTCATCGCTTCCCGTTTAAACTGTTTGTGAGAAGCTGCCTCTGGCGTTGTGTACAAGAGTCCTTTTATGTACTCCAATACTTTATCCGCCTGACTTGCGTCCAGCGAATTTAACGAATCCAGAATCTCATGTTTCTGATCTATTGTTGTCATCGCAATGAGTGGTTGTTTGACAATACAAATAACGTAAATATAGACGCGGTGGTTCAAGTAATTACGTTGATATTAACGATAATACAACAGAACCATAATATTCTCCCCCTAAAGTATCTGAAATCTGACTGCCCTTATGGCCCGCGTCGGAGGACAAGTGCGGAATTGGAAGGTCAACGGGGCATGGCGAAGGTTTGCCAATGCGTATATGCCTTCGTACCTTTCTTAACATCATAAAACTTTGACCATGATCCCATCCAAGTTCCAAGTTGGCCTCCTGTTCTCCATAGTATTGCTCTCAGCATTATCGTGTAATAAGGGCAACCTCCCCGCCGAACATTCTCAGGAAAGTTCACTCGCTGATCTGAGTGTGTACGAAGGCCTTGAGGTTACCCTGTTCGCTTCGGAGCCCATGTTCACAAACCCTACCAACATTGCCATTGATGAGCGTGGAAGGGTTTGGGTTTGTGAAGCCTATAACTACAGAAATCAGTACAATCCGAAGAATCCTGTAAAGCAGGAAGGTGATCGCATTATGATCCTGGAGGATACAGACGGTGATGGGAAAGCCGACAAAAGCAAAATCTTTTATCAAGGTACAGATGTAAACTCAGCTCTGGGCATCGCACTTCTGGGCAACAAGGTAATTGTGTCTTGCAGTCCAAATGTCTTTGTCTTCACCGACGACAATGGTGATGATATTCCAGACAAGAAAGAAGTATTCTTCCAGGGAATTCAAGGTTTACAACACGACCACGGCATGCATGCTTTTGTCTTTGGCCCCGATGGAAGGTTGTATTTCAATTTTGGCAATGAGGGTAAATCCCTCCTCAATCCTGCAGGCGACACAGTCGTGGATGTACACGGTTACAAAGTGGTATCAAATGGTAAACCCCTCAGGGAAGGAATGGTCATGCGAGCCGATATTGATGGCTCCAATGTCGAGGTATTGGGCAATAATTTCCGAAATAATTTTGAAGTGGCGATCGATCCTTACGGTACACTTTGGCAGTCAGACAATGATGATGATGGCAATAAGGGCACACGGATAAATTATGTAATGGAATACGGAAACTATGGCTACCGCGATGAAATGACCGGCGCAAGCTGGAGTGCGCGGCGCACGAACATGGAGAAAGAAATTCCGCTGCAGCATTGGCATTTGAATGACCCAGGGGTTGTCCCCAATATTTTGCAGACCGGTGCCGGCTCCCCTGCTGGCATTACCGTGTATGAAGGCAGTTTGATGCCTGAAATATTCCATGGAACAATGATCCATGCAGAACCAGGCAATAACGTGGTTCGCTCATATCCGGTAGAAAATGATGGTGCGGGTTATAAAGCTTCCATCGTTAATATTTTGAAAGCCCAGAAAGATCAATGGTTTCGTCCTATAGATGTTGCTGTCGCCCCTGATGGTTCGCTTTTTGTAGCGGATTGGTATGATCCTGGAGTAGGCGGTCACCAGGCGGGTGATGTGGATCGCGGAAGAATTTACCGCATTGCACCGCCAAAATCAGCGTATAAGATAGCAAAGACAGATGTTAGCACGCTTGAAGGCGCTGTGAATGCACTACTCAACCCGAATGCAGAGACACGTTTTCTTGGTTGGAATGCATTGGCTGCAGCAGGTCCGGAAGCAGAACGCACTTTGTTGGATTTATGGGCGTCCGATAATCCAAGGGAAAAAGCCCAGGCCATCTGGCTGTTGGCCAGGCTCCCCGGAAAAGAAGATGATTATATTAACAAAGCGTTGACTGATCAGAACCCTGACATTCGAATTACAGGCATCCGGATTGCGCGTTCGATGAAGAAGGATATCCTGTCCGTTGCATCTAAGTTAGTCAGGGATTCATCGCCCCAGGTGCGCAGAGAGGTAGCGATTGCGCTACGCGGAAACAATACTGTCCAGGCTGCTGAAATATGGACCGAATTAGCACAGCAATACGATGGAAAAGATCGATGGTATCTTGAAGCCCTTGGCATTAGTGCGACCGGCAACTGGGATTTATACTTCAACACCTGGAAAAAGGAGGTTGGCCAGGATTGGAATACGCCTGCTAACCGGGATATCGTTTGGAGAAGCCGAAGCAAAGATGCTATGCCATTAATGGCTAATTTAATCAAGTCATCCAATGACCAGGAAATGTTGCGTTATTACCGTGCCTTCGATTTCCAAACTGACCCTTCCAAACAACAAATCCTTGCCCAACTGATACAACAGATGCAGGGCGATAAGGTGCTCTACGCACTGAAGCACATGGATGCGTCACGTCTAAAAATGACGCCAACGATTATGAATGCCTTGAACAATGTGCTGGCGCAACAAACAGGGAAAATTGAGTTTGTGGAACTTGTTACTTCTTTTAATCTACAGGATCGTTCAAAGGATCTACTTCAAATAGCCATGCAATATCCCGACAGTTTGGTGGGTAAGGAATCTTCCAAAACATTGTTGAACTGGGACAAAATTACGTTACTGACAAATGTGCTCAATACGGGCTCCAAAGGCGAAGCCTTCGCAATAATTAAAGCGCTGCGTCCTCATATGTACAATCCAAAAGCCATTGCAGTAATGGAAAGTGTAATGATGGATAGTACCAAAGACCTTGAACTCCGAAAACTTGCTGTAAAAACGTTTGGCGGTCCCTGGCAGGCAGAGGATCGTTTGCTAACGCTGGCAAAAGAAAATAGAATTCCGGCGAATCTTCATACTACTGCTGGTGGTGTCTTTCAAACGGCGTGGCGAGCAACGTTGCGCGATGAAGCTGCTGGATACCTGAAGCTTGCGGGAAGCAAAGAAGGCACTCCGCTTCCATCCATTACTGTACTGGTAAATAAAAAAGGCGATGCCGTAAATGGAAAGGTGGTCTTCTCCACGTTGTGTAGCAATTGCCATGTTATTCATGGAGAAGGTGTGAATTTCGGTCCTGACCTTAGTGAAATTGGCGCTAAGCTATCCAAAGAAGCAATGTACACTTCCATACTTTACCCTGATCAGGGGATCAGCTTTGGCTTTGAGGGATTTCAATTCAAGCTTACTGATGGGTCGACAACAGTAGGAAGAATCACCTCCGAAACAGGAGACAAAGTGGAATTGCAGTATATGAATAACCGGCAAACACTGCTGAAGGAAAATATTTCATCACGTACATGGCTCGAAAGTTCCTTGATGCCATCAAACCTGCAATCTTCGATGAGTGAACAGGAGTTGGTTGATCTTGTGGCGTACCTTGGCAGTCTGAAAAATGTGGAGCAAATTAGTAAAAAATAGCCGGCAGAGCAGGAGGCTGAACCTAAAGGTTCAGCCTCCTTTCCATGTTTTTATCAACTAATTTTTCTTTTTCTTCAATAAATTCTGAATCTTCTTTTTGGCTTCATCTTCAAGCTGCTTTTGCACATCTTCACCAGCAGCAGGTGTTGATGTCTTTGTTGTGTCTGCGATGGCCGTTGAATCAGTCTTTTTGCCCGTACCTAATATATCGCCCACTATTTTCTCGGCATCGGTCCCTTTTACTGCTTTCTGAAGCGCTTTTTGTCCTTCATCTTTTGCCGCCGCCGTAACCGCTTCTTTGGCCTGCTCTTTCTGACCTTCCATTAACAATTTGGGTATTGGGCTGTCGTACTTTCCGCCCAGCCCAATGGTAACAGGTACATTTGCATTAGGGTCATTTTTCCCGCCTGTATATTTTGAAATAAAGGCATTGTATTCCGTTCCCAATTTCCCGGCAGGAACATCCATTTTTAACGTATAGTCAAGCGATCCGTCGAGTCCTGTGCTTCCCGCCACAGCGGTTTTGTAACTTCCAAACTTCACGTCAAAAGGCTTCACTCCTAATCTTCCGTCTTTAATGGCGGCAGACATTAGAACATCTTTCAAAGTTACTTCGTCCGCATCATCCAGATTGGCAAGCGAAGTTATGCCTGAAATAAGTTTTGATTGTTTTAATGCAGCCTCGACAATCTTAACTAATCCATTTCCGTTGACAGTTGCCAGATTGGGCATCATCGATTGCAACAGTTCCCCGCTAATGCTGAAATCCGTGGAGAAATTCCCCGTCACTAACGCAGCTATCGGGGCGTAGGACTGAATAATAGAAGAGGCAGTTGCAGCTTCTCTGATGGAAACGTCCTGCATCTTCAACGAAAAATCGTATTTAGGATGGGTCATGTCCTGTGTGCTGTAGGTGCCGTCTACTGTAATTGTCCCCCCCAACATATTAAATCTTAAACCACTGAGGTTCGCGATCCCATCCTTCACTATCACATTTCCTGAAGCGTTGGTCATCGTATAATCCATCAACTTAATCTCCTTGATTTTTGTCTTCAGCACAAAGTCAATATTGGCAGGAACAGGAACAACGCCGTAGGAAGCTGTATCAGTGGCAGCTGCTTCAGTATCAGTCATAAATTCATTCAGGTCAAGCAGGTTGGAACTAAAATTTACATTCCCTTTGATTGCTTGATTTTGACCAAAGACATATCCGAGATAATTGACCACCACACCATCTACCTTAAAATCGCTTTTTCCTATTTCACCCTCAAGCTTTTGCACATCAATCTTTTTCGGATCGAAAACCATAAAGGCCTGAGAAAGGGTAACATCATACGGTAGATCCTTTGAAGAATACTTGAAATCGGTAAGTGAAGCGGTACCACTTGTTGGTAGTCGATCGTATTTCTCGGCTTCCAAGTCCGAATATTTTCCTTTTGTTTCTATGTCAGCTTTCAGCTTACCGGCAATTGTCATACCCTCAACAGGAAATACCTTAGTTATCTTTTCCAGGTCAATACCGCCCTTTGCTTTCAAATCCCAGTTGTAGTCCTTCAGATTCTGTAATATCAAATCTGCATTAAATTTTTCCCCGTCCATCATCATAGAAAGATCGCGTACATTGATGATTGTCTCTTCCATTTTGCCCGAAGGACTTTTGATGGTTGAATTAAAATGCAAATCCTGAATCGGAATGGGGAACTCAGATGATTTAACGTAGCCGTTTGCCAACGACATTGATGCGTCAATTGCAGGAATGATATGCTTTACACTGTCGTATATGCCTTTCGCAGAAAGATTGAGTGCATAATTTCCCTTCATGTCCAGCCCTTCCATTGGAAACATTTTCCCAAGTTCGGCCAGGTTTAACCTGGCAGACACATTTGCATCAAGGTTAGTGGGGTATATCCTGGTAATCAAAGCCCGGGCATCTACAGGATTCGATCCAAAATCCAAATGAAGTTTTTTCAAGTCGACGATTGTATTGTCTATTATCCCATCTTTGTTGTCGACCAAGAGGTCCACATTGATATTATTGATTGGTGTTGGCAATTCAGGATACTTGAACATTGCATCCTTCACCAGCAAGTTCAAATTGAAGGCTGGCATCAGTTTTTCGCTATAGGTTCCTTTCACAAATCCATTGAAAGAAAGGTCACCGTTGGTTTCGATGTTTCCAAAGCCTGTTGTATACATACCCGGAACAAGAGAAAGCAAACTCTTGAAAGTATTATCAGGACTTTGGAACGAGATGTCCATACCAAAATCATTATCGTTCATTTTAAACCAGCCATCGAAACGCATAGCAAAATCATTAACTTTTGCTGAGTTCTCTTTGAAAGTGTACTTCGTATATTCTTCCGCAATTGACACTACTGCATCAATTTCGATTCGCTTATTCGACAAGTACATGTCTCCTCCGTAGCCAATGTTTACAGAATCTGAAACTGTCTTTGTCTTCAGATCAAACACGTCCTGCGTAAAATCGCCGCTACCGGAATGATTGAGGCCGGCCAACTCCAGGAAAAATGGAATAGACTTATCATCATAGGTCAATGTTCCGTCTACTATTTGCCAGTGATCAATCCCAAATGAAAATTCACCATTTTCATCCGCTGCCACCGAGTCCTGAGAAGGAACAGCAATGTCGTAGTTCGCTCTTCCATCTTCGAGAACCTTAATGTAGATGACGGGGCGAATCAGAGAAATCCCCTTCAATCTTAGTTCATCGCCAAACACGATATCCATCAAATTTACTTCCACTTCAAAACTTTCCGTCGCAAAAAGAACTTCTCCTGCAAACGGCTCCCTATTCAGTACGCCCAGATCGCGCATCTCCACGGTAACATTCGGGAAATTGCTGAATAGCGAAAGACTAAATTTATCCACATCAAAAACCACATCTGCGTTTACTGACTTTGCCAACTCCCTATCAATTGCCGATTTGATGTCATCTTTAAAAATCATTGGAATGACAAAGGCAGCTGCCAAAATCAAAATGAGCAGTCCGCCCAACACCAGAAAAATCCATTTCAGCGCTTTTTTCATATAATAAATTATTTGAATTACAATTTTTAGAGGCCAAAGGTAGTAAAGAGTACCTGAAAATTGGTTAACGCCACAGGCACGTTAAATCTCCAGCAAGCTGTCTAAAGACTATTTGAGATATGCTGAAGAAGGCGTCAATATTATTGCCGGTGCAGCTTGGGTGCAGAAGATGTTTATGCATGTTATACGTCCTACTGGCATTATGCTCGGCTGACCCAGATACCTGTATGATCTGCTATATACCCCAGTTATCCACACCACCAAAAGGTAGATAGCAATGGGCGAATTGGAAACCGCCATTTTGATGACTCCAAATACCGTCATATAAAATAAAACAAGTGGTTTTCGATATGATACTGGTGAGTTTGTTGTGCTCATCGACTCTAATAAAGAGCCCTTTGGCGCAGTAACGAGGCATAGTTCGAGGGTGGAATAACCGGTGAAATACTTCCAAGCTGGCCTGAAGCATTCGAAAGGCAGTATTTATGGCCTAATCGTCTCTATTCTTTGATTCTTTTTAGCCGCTGGGCTGCAAAACCTGCGATTTAGCGATGAATATTACGTAAATGTTACTTTTTTATTGGGTTTTGTTATCTATATGTTATCTTTATTAACATTAAGTTAATATTAACTTAACATGAGATTTCGGATCATAGCCTTTTTCCTTCTTTTGCCAATACTCGTCTCGGGCCAGGCTGGATTAGTTGCTATTCAGCCTACTTCCAAAGTTGACTATTATCTTAAGCTATACAGCGAAACGGATGGGCAGCAGCCTTCCACACAGCGGTTTTTGAGCTTTGTAGAAAAACTGGAAGGCAAGAAGAAATCGTTCAAACGGGAAAAGGATTTCCTGGAGTTTGTTTTTGTCAAAACGCATCAACTTTTCCTGAAGCGCTATGCCGATTATCCAACATTTGGAGAAATATTGAATTCGGGCACATACAATTGCCTTACCGGAACAGCACTCTATGCCCTTATTTTGGATCATTTTGATATTGACTACCAGATGATTGAAACTAATTATCACATATTCCTGATAGCACAGACGGAGCAGGGTAATGTCCTATTTGAGACCACTGATCCAGTAAATGGATTTGTTAGTAATGCGGGTTCAATCGAAAATCGAATTGCACAATACAAAGAAAATAAGAATCAAAATAGAGATTCCGATAAGACCTATTACCTATACGATTTTGATCTATTTAACGAAGTAAACCTTGACCAGGTAGTTGGATTGCTGCATTACAATCTTTCTGTCTCTGCGTATAATCAACATCAGTTGACGTCCTCTATTATTGAGCTAGGCAAGGCCATAGAATTGTACCAATCACCACGGATTGAGGCATTTTCACAACTCATTCAACATACTGTATTAGACAGTGACTTGGATTCTGCTACCAAGGAAAAGTATCTGCAGATCATTTACGCCATTCGCAACCAACCGTCCAATCCAACGGCTATGCGCTAGCTGGTAACATCTCCGTCGCTGGACTTTTTTTATTTCGACAAGATTCGTAGTTCCACTCTCCTGTTCATTCGGTGCCCTTCCGGAGTATTGTCAAGCGAAATTGGTGAAGTACCGCCAAAAGCTTTGGTCTTCACCCTATTCTTTTGAACACCCTTCGATACAAGATGGTCTTTTACCGCTTGAACACGGGCTTCTGAGAGCTTTAAGTTCTCCTTTGCGCTGCCCTGATAATCGGTGTGTCCTTCCAATTGAATAACCATAGAGGGATAGTCATTCATCATTTTGACGACCTCATCAAGTTCATCAGATGACTGTTCACTGATCCTTGACCTGCCGACCTGGAAAATTAGATTGTCAAGACGAATAACATTTCCTACTTCAACTCTGTCCGGGCCACTACCTGTTCCTTTCGTTAGCTCAATGTCCTTGATCACTTTTTTTTCTGTATTGGCCTCGGCCGGGTCAAGCATGTATTTCGCCGGATCAAACCCTGGAGCTTCCACGATAATTGAATATCTTACTTTATCAAACATTGGGAAAGAATACATTGTACTATTAAGTACTCCGATCTTATTACCATAGGGTAGGCTTTGATAGGTAATCCGAGCTTCAACAGGCTCCTTCGTAAGTGCATTCAAAATCTGCCCCTCCGCATAAATTAGGCTGTCTGCCGTTTGGCAAATGCAAGTATTGGTGATGAAGAGACACAGAATAAAAAAATCAAGAAATTTCCTTTCCATATCCTTAAAGATTATAATTTCAAAATCTTGAATTCAACGCGTCGGTTTCTTCTCCTTCCTTCTTCGGTTTCATTCGTGTCAATAGGCTGGCTCTCACCAAAGAAGAGCACGGCCATCCGCTCCTTTCCAATACCTTTGTCAAGCAAATATTGAACCACTGCATTCGCTCTTCGTTCTGATAAGCGCATGTTATACCAGTCCGGGCCTTGCGCATCGGTATGCCCGGAGATTTCGATTTGCATCGCATTTCTCTCCTCCATGAGGGTCACAATTCGGTTTAGCTCCGGGTAAGATTCTGGTCTGAGCACTGCTTTATCAAAATCAAAGAAAAGATTATTCAACACGATTGATGTATTTTGCTGCAGCATTGCTACACGGATAGGGTCCAGATTGAAATCATTACCCTCAATTACTTTATCTGATGTGATATCCCGTAAGTCCAGGCTCTGATTTTCTGATAACCGCCCGTCTGATTCGGCACGCAGCCCATAGAGTTCACCAGCAGGCAGGCGTATTTCATATTCACCCGTTTCAGGATTAGACTGCGAAATGCCAAGACCCTTTCCATCGGGTAAGCGCTCATAAATAATTCTGGCCCCAATTGGCTCTCCCGTCACATTGTCCACAATCCTGCCCTTTACCGTTACCCAAGTTTCGGGGTTCTTGATAATCGGTAACTTTACCCTGAATATGTCCATATTAGATTCACTCACGCCACGGGAGTAATAAGCATAATCACTGGCTGCAGGGATATTGAAGAACAAATCCTCCAGCGGAGAATTGATTTCTGGCCCCAGGTTTTCAGGCTCCGACCATTTCGTCCATGTATCGTCTAGCCTTTTAGTTACATAGATGTCGCTCCCACCATAGCCACTGAATCCGCTTGAAGAAAAGTATAACGTTTTGTCATCAGAGGCAAGAAACGGTGCGGACTCTTCGCCCGCAGTGTTGACGACATCTCCGATATTAAGCGGCTCCGTCCAGGTATTGTCAGCTTTCATGAACGTAACGTACAAATCGCGATCACCATATGAATCTTGTCGTTCAACAGCCATCAGTAGTGTTTGCCTGTTATCCGTCAGAAAATAATTTGCTTTATCGTTATAGTTGTAATCATTTATAATCTTCAAAGCCTCTGGCTTACTCCATTCTCCATTTATATGTGAACTGATAGAGACGCCAGCCAACATTTTGCCATTGGGCATATAACGGTTTCCCAAGAGCATAATGGCAGATTTTCCATCGGGTGTTACGGCCTGGATCGTGTTGACAAAGTTGGGCCCGGCATTATTGAATTGTGGCCCCATATTTTGGGCCAATTGCCAGCGGCCCGCAGCATCTAATTCTGAATACCATATATCCTCCTTGTCTTTAACTCCTCCCACATTTTCAGGATGATTCTTTCGGCTGAAATAGAGGGTCTTTCCATCCGGCGATAGCAATGGGTTCACCTCATCGTATTCGCTATTTATATTCTTATCCAGTGCCTCGATAAGAATACCTGAAGCCAATAACTGCATGGTGGGAATGTCCGCGATGATTGGATAATCTGAATCAGAAATCGCCACAGCGTCAATACCGAAATAATCCGGAACAGCGGCCCCATCGAACTCAAGCTTTACGGCGTATACTTTATATGGCGTTAGCGCCATAAACACATTGAGCATTCGGCTCTTCAGTGGCACAGCCATTGGGTTAAACGTGTTTATGACATACTCTCGTCCACTTTGATCGTACGCCAATACTCTGAATATTGCGCTGGGGTTATGCGATTCGGCAATGGCAATCTGGCGGATATTAATGGGGTTACTAAAACCAAGTTTTAAATATTCTTTTCGTTTGGGTTTATCAGGCGCCCAGGCGTTTGGACTCTGTCCACCTGCAGGCAGGACGTTTGGCTTACCCAGCGCCTGTTGTGCGGAATATTGGACCGGCGTAAGTTCAGATGAAAACTCGATAACCTTTGAGGCCCATTGCACAACTTGAGCTTTTGAATAGTGGCTGAACACAACTATCAAAAGAAGGGATAATATTAAACGCTTCATGCCAAAGCTTATTATTTGAATTCAAATTTAAACTTACTCAAAAATTTTAAAATTTGGCCTAAAAACGCACATCCAAGTGAATAAAAACAAGCCGACAGGTATTCGACAAACGACCCGAATTCATTATTCAAACGAGTGCCTGTTGAATAACAAGAACCCGACGTGCAGTAAGACCCCAAATGTGTTTTCCGCGTCATCATAATAATTCGCACTAAGGCTCACCGGTCCAATCGGTGAGTGAAACACAAAGCCAGCCGTACCAGCGAAAGAAACCAGCCCGGTACTTTCCCCAAATATTGCTTCCTGATCAATATTCTCCTCGATGTGATTGAAAGCCTTGAACAAATAGCCCTCTAACCTAAAATCCAACTTCTTGCGGATTGTAAATACGCCGCGCAGGCCACCTGCCGCATAGCTGAAAGCCCGAAAGTTTTGCAGAATTAACGTGCGGCTGTCCTGTAGGGGGAAAAACGATGGGGCATTAACTATTGTTCCGAAGTAGTTTTGGAAGAATGGCTGATTTGAAACCACTAGTTCGCCTGCATACCCAAACCTGAACATACCGGATCCGAAATATTGTTCGGCAGCTACCTTAGCCTTAAACCACTGGTGATGATTCTCAACAGGTTCCGTCTTGACGGATGTACTTCCAGGCGTAAAATCTTCTGTTATTGAAAAGTAATCCACCGAAAAACCAAACGCTTTTCCTGCCGAGGCATACTGCCGTCGGTTGAGGCTATTTGACGAAATATTCATGCCCGCCCTATATCCATGCAGCTTAAGGTTATCAAGCTTATCCGTACTGGCAAAGACGTCCCCATTAATGTAGCGATCTTCTGTATTAATACCCTCGAACATAAATATGCTTTTGAAAGAATTCTTGAAAGGCAGACCAACTCTCAATCCGTATTTGCGATTAAAGCGCCTCAAAATTGTTGGCTTAGCGGGTGTTGAAACCTCATCCAGTAAATCACTATTGTTTAAATAGTCCCAACTATCAAAAGACATATATGGCTCAAGATAGAATTGGTATGGAAAATTCATTCTCAATTTTAGTTGGGCGGATTTATAGAAGTTTCCTGTTTGAAACCCTGCTGAAGCATGTGTTAATATCCGATTGAAATTGTAAAAATTCAATCCAAGAAAAACATTGCTTACATCGCGTGTTGCGATCACCCCGCCAAAACCGACCTGAAAATTTTGCTGAGGCCTTCTCGTCAATTTTAGTCTAAATGCTTCCTTCTGTTTATCGAACAGAATGTTCGGATAAACGTTGCTAAAATACTCTTCGGAAACCAATCTAAAGAACCCACGCTTGATCTCACTGAAATAGAACTTGTCATTGCTTCGCCTGCTTCTGAAAATTGCTCTGATATATCCGCGTTGCTTTGTGTTGAAACTGCTGAATAATAATTCGTCAAAGAGGAATGGAACACTTCTGTTGGTAAATGTATTACGCAATTCGGCCACTGCATCACAGGTTTCACGTCTGGCGATCTTCTTTTTTATCTCGTCCATCTGCCGAATGGTCTGGGCATAGCCACTGTCTATTAGGCCCTGTACCTTACTAAAATCGAAAGCAGTATACCCCTTCAGGTTAGGTTGAATATAGATGCCCGTTGGTGGAATTTCGGAAGGATCTGATTTATCCAACAATAAGTAAAGTAAAGATTGCGAAATTAGCTTTTCGTCTTTGTCAAATGGATACTCTTCAAAAATTTTGCTTGAAACATTTGCACCAATTATGGCATCAGGCCTAAATTCTCGTTGAACTACATCAACGGGGAAGTTATTGTACACACCCCCATCAAACAGATATTTGCCTTCAACTTTAATTGGATTGTAGAAGAAAGGAACTGTTTGCGTCGCACGAAGTGCGCTACTTAATGACCCGCTTGAAAGAACGACTTCATGTTGGGTAAAAATGTCAGCGGTAACCACGCGGAATGGCACGAATAGACTATCAAAATTATCATTGGAAATAACGGATGCCTCAGCCATTTTTTCTGCCAGTGCAAAATTCAGTGAGGCATCATTCGCAATACTGGAATTGAGCTGAAAGTTAAATGTGGAGTCCAGCGCCAGATTCAATTTCAAAAACTGAGGCGTTTCATCTGCGCTGTGATAATAGTAGTTGTAACCCCTTTCGGGTAGCCCATTGATCCAACGAAGAAACTGATCAGAGAGCACCATTTCTTCAATTTGGGCAGGACTCATCCCCGCAGCGTAACATCCTCCAATTATCCCACCAACAGAAGTACCAACGATGTAATCGATTGGAATTTCATTTTCTTCAAGTGCTTTCAGAACACCAACGTGCGCGAGGCCTTTCGCCCCGCCGCCACTCAATACAACGCCAACCCTCTGGCCGAAGGCAAGTGTTTGAACAAAAAATAAGAAAATAAGAAAAATGCGTTTCATCGAACGAAAAAAAATGTCTATTCTTTAACAAAAAAGTTATGGAATATTACTTGATCTTCAACGATGCGCTAAGCAAAAATATTTAAAGAGATGCCACGGGTCGCTGCTGTTCAGGGAAGGGTATAATTTCCAATTTACGGATAAGTTCCTGCTTAACAATCTTAAAGGATTCCAGATAATCAGGCTCTACCGGTTTGGAAGGCGGCAGTTCAACACGCAAGGCGTCTACCTGAACACCATTCCGCCAGAAGCGATAACAAAGATGCGGGCCGGTAGCCAGGCCTGTACTCCCTACGTATCCAATTGTCTGCCCCTGTTTTACTTTCGTTCCCGTGCGTACGCCTTGTGCGATACGCGACATGTGGAGATATTGCGTGGTGTACGTGCCGTTGTGCCTTACCTTCACATAATTTCCATTGTTGGATTTATATTGCGCTTCCTCAACGATGCCATCCCCAACGCTGCGAATAGGTGTGCCCGTGGGGGCTGCAAAGTCAGTGCCCAAATGAGCCTTCCAGCGTTTCTGTACCGGGTGAAACCGATTCATTGTGTATCGTGAACTTATTCGCGTGAATTCAATCGGATATTTCAACAGGGCCTTGCGCAGACTGTTGCCTTCTTCATCAAAATAATCCGTGCCCTCTCCCTGATCAAATGGAAAAGCATAATAGGGACTACCCGAATGCTCAAAATAGATTCCATTGATTTGCTTTATTCCCACAGAAGTTCCTTCTACCTGTGCCTCCTCATAAATAAGCTTAAACTTATCTCCCTTTTGTAGGCGTTGAAAATCAACCTGCCATCCAAAAATATCCACAAACTTGTTGGTTAGCTCATGTGAGATCCCTAGTTGTTCAATAGTTTCTGAAAGATTAGCGCTAATTTCACCCACTATGCTTTTTTCAAGAATGACAACGTCTCGCTTGCAAACGTCAACCCACAGTGTATCCTCAAACCTAAAAACAATATAATCTATCAGGTTTGGTTCGTACACGAATGCCTTTGCTGTCTTCAAGGAATCCTGATTGCAGATGAGCGTATATTTCTTGTTGGGAACTATCTTGCGGACATCAAAGATGTTGCGCGATAATTGTGAAACCTGATGTATAATATTTGGCGGAACATTGTAGGCTTCCAGTATGTCGCCCAATCGGTCGTTTCGTTTAATCCTGTCTTCTATTACAGTGTAGTTGTCGACCACCATTCCGTACAACAAACTAGGCTCCTTCACTTCAAGAACATACTGCTTTAACGAATCAATAGATGTTTCTTCCTCTTCAAGGGAGGACGGTATGAGGTACTTACTCATTAAAACCACTGCCATTGCGAGCAGCGTGAGTCCAAATAATCCTAACCAGCGTTTTTGCATTTCGACCAAAGTTAAGCCCAGGGGCAATTAAAAAATAAGCGGTAAATTTATAAAGTTTAAAAAATCGAGGCCAACGCCAAATACTAAACCGCAATAAAATCAAATATAGGGGATAGTTCTTGATTTCAAAAGCCTCAAAATGAGGACTTAAGG
Organism: Cyclobacteriaceae bacterium; assembly: GCA_029858965.1. Classification (GTDB taxonomy): domain Bacteria; phylum Bacteroidota; class Bacteroidia; order Cytophagales; family Cyclobacteriaceae; genus Chryseolinea. Next base: position 37,251 of record JAOUDZ010000013.1, on the reverse strand, counting down.
TACCTGGTGATAAAATATTACTTAAATTACTCCCTGACGCCCTTGCCTGCGCCTTATGTCCCCCCGATAATGCTAATTCGTGTTCATTTCAGTGAATTTCTGTTTTGCCCCATCAAGGAATTTGACAAAATCCTCCACACTTCGATTGTATCCATAGGGTGAGACAAGAACTTTTTCATCTTTCCCCAAGAGCACATAAAATGGTTGAGCGTTGTTGTTCAGCCTTGTAATCTGTAGATCTGCATTTTGCTTTCCGATTGTCTTTTTCACTTTATGGTCATAGGTGGAAGTATACCATTGGTCCTCTGGCCGTTCAGTCTTGTCGTCTACGTACAAGGCGACAATAACGAAATCGTGTTGCAACCTTTTCAGCACTTCCGCATCTGACCACACCACAGCTTCCATTTCGCGACAATTTGTACAACCATGACCTGTAAAATCAATAAAAAGTGGTTTGTTTTGCTGGCGCGCACAAGAAAGTGCCTGGTCATAGTCAAAATATCCCTGAAGCCCGTGAGGCAGATGAAGAAAATCCGCATACTTTGGCTCATCACAAATTTCATTAGCCTCACTTTTACGGCTCATCCCTACCAAGTCAAAATCATGCGTATTCATGGGCGGCAGATATCCGGCAAGTGCCTTTAAGGGGGCCCCCCACATGCCGGGGACAAGATAAACTACAAACGAAAAAGCAATTATTGCAAGCACTAATCGCGGTACGCTAAGATGCCCATCACTGGAATCCTTACTTGAGTCTCCAGGAAGTCGGAATGCCCTCATCAGATAAAGGCCAATCAACATTACGATAACAATCCAGATTGCAATATTGATTTCACGATCAAGGATTCCCCAGTGGAACGCCTGATCAGCTATACTTAAGAATTTAAAAGCCAATGCCAATTCAAGAAACCCAAGCACTACTTTAACCGAATTCAACCACCCGCCTGATTTTGGGAGAGAACTCAGCCATCCTGGAAAAAAGGCAAACATTGTGAATGGAATAGCAAAGGCAAGAGAAAAGCCAAACATTCCCACTACAGGTTTTAAGAATTCCCCCCCTGCCGAGGAAACCAGAATGCTCCCTACCAAAGGTCCGGTACAGGAGAATGAAACGAGCACGAGGGTGAACGCCATAAAAAATATTCCAACTAATCCGCCACGCTCTGCCTGCTGATCTACCTTATTAATAAATCTTCCTGGTATGGTAATTTCAAACAACCCAAGGAACGAAAGCCCAAAGACCACGAACACAAGAAAGAATATCAGATTAGGCACCCATTCGGTGGAGAGATGATTTGCCGTCTCAGGGCCCATTAGCGGTGCTAAAGCAGCCCCCGCGACTGTATAAATTAGAATTATTGAAATCCCATACAGTAATGCTTGCGATTTTGATCTTCCCTGACCGGTAAAAAAACTTACCGTCATGGGGATCATCGGAAAAACGCATGGCGTTAGCAAAGCAGCAAGCCCCGCTAAGAATGACAAAAGAAAAAATCCCCACCAGGATTTTTGACCCGAATCCTCATGAATCAGCGATGGGTCAAGAATTGGGCCCTGATTCTTCCCATATTGAAATGGCTCCACACTGGTTGAAACTTTCGGGACAGTATCCATGGTTCCAGCCGGTTGTATCGATGCTACATTCTTGTTTTCTGCTATTGCTTTTTTATTCCCTCCAACCACTATGTTTCCAAATGAAACATCACCCTCAAACAAAACGCATTTTCCTTCCACTTCAGAACATACCTGACCTTCATATGTCCCACTAAGTTTCAAATCTGCAGAGCGTATCTTAATCTTCTGCCTAAATTCTCCTGCACCCTCAAAAATCCTAACATCGCAATCGAAGATTTTGTCGTGTTTCTCCACATCGTTCACCGCAACGACCTCGCCAACAGTCTCAAAACTGCCATTCTCGTCCAACGTTATCGACATCGGTATCGGGCCACATTCTGCATCGAAACCTACAGAATAGATATACCAGTTCTTATCCACCGTTGCCTTGAAAACCAACTCAATTTCCTCACCGACGGTTAGGGTTTTTGATGGTGTTACAGCTATGAGTTTAGCGGGTTGAATCACCTGCGCCCGAGCGATTGAACCACCTAACACGATTACAGCAGAAAAGATAAATTGTCTAAGCATCCTTTGATATTTCGGTGCTAAAGTAACATAATGACTCGTCAAAAAGTTGACGCGATGTATAGAAAGGTAGCACTCCCAAGAGATATTATACATCAACTTCAATCTGTCTTCTCAGCAGATCTTCAAGCGTCTCGCGTTCCCGAATAAGTTTCGCTTCGCCGTTAATAATCAAGACCTCCGAAGGACGTAACCTTGAATTGTAGTTTGATGCCATTGAGAACCCATAGGCTCCAGCATTTTTTATGGCCAGGATATCGCCTTCTCGTACTTCATTGAGTTTGCGATCGGCCCCAAATGTATCCGTTTCACATATGTATCCCACTACAGTATACATTTTTAGCGGTCCTGATGGGTTGGAGATATTAACGATATGATGGTATGCATCATACATCATGGGCCGCAATAAGTGATTCAAGCCAGAATTCACACCTACAAATGTTACCGTTGGCGTAGCCTTCACAACGTTCGCCTGGACCAAGAGTGTTCCCGATTCACTTACTACGTATTTGCCAGGCTCAATCCAGAGTTCAAGTTTCCTGCCATACTGCTGGCAGAAGTCATTGAATATCTTGGAAAGCTTCAGACCCACATCATAAACATTAGTCACCATGTCGCCTTCCTTGTAGGCAACTTTGAAACCGCTGCCAAAGTCGATGTACTTCAAATCCTGAAAATCACCAGCTACGCTAAAGAGTATTTCAGCCATTTTCAAAAAAATATCCGTCTCTGTAATTTCCGAGCCCGTATGCACGTGCAGGCCACGAACCTGCATGGTGTACTTATCCACCAGTTCCCTGATTTGCGGAAGCTGGAAAATAGAGATTCCAAACTTGGAATTACTGTGCCCGGTGGAAATTTTATAGTTCCCCCCGGCCATGATGTGAGGATTTATACGGATACCGCATGGGTAGGTACCCCTGTATTTTTCTCCAAATTTCTGAAGTGCCGAAAGGTTATCGATGTTGATTGCCAACCCCAGGGATACACCTGTGGCTATTTCACTAAAGTCCACTCCGCTAGGCGTAAAAACTATCTCCGATGACGTAAAGCCTGCTTTCCTGGCAATATTGGCCTCTTCAAGAGATACCACTTCGATTCCTGCTCCATGCTTGCGAATCAATTTCAAAATTGAAAGATTTGTAAGCGCTTTCGCCGCATACTTCACTTTTACGTCAGCCTCTGAGAAAGCCATTTTCAGGCTTTTTATCTGATTGGCAATCTTTTCGCCGTCATAAACGTAAAGGGGCGTTCCAAATTGTTCTGCTAAAGCTGCAGCGCTAAGGCCCTGAATCGTGTATATTCCGCTTGTTAGTACCATTGCAAAGATTAAAACCTTCAAATATACCGCTCGCATTCTAAATTCTGACTTCTGACTACTTAATTCTATTTTTGGCCCATGAAATTATTTTTTCGGGAATATGGTCAAGGCCAACCGCTTATCATCCTCCATGGCTTGTTTGGTTCATCCGATAATTGGCTTACCCAAGCCAAACTTTTTTCAACTACGTTTAAAGTTTATACTGTGGATCAACGCAATCATGGTCTTTCACCACACAGTGAAGTGTTCGACTATATGTCAATGGTGGATGACCTGTGCGAATTTTTTGACGATCACAAGATTTTTGATGCTTTCATCCTTGGCCATTCGATGGGAGGGAAAACCGCGATGAACTTTGCAATCAGTAATCCAACAAAAGTGAAGAAATTAGTCGTCGTTGACATTTCTCCTCGCGCTTACGATCTGGAGCATTATTCTATTGTAGAGGGACTGAAGGCAATACCAATCAACACCATAACATCACGAAATGAAGCAGATAGCATCCTTTCAAAATATATTGAAGAAATTGACACCCGCCAATTCCTACTTAAGAACCTCCAACGAAAATCAGATGGCAGATTTGTCTGGAAAATTAATTTAGCAGTTATCAGCGAAAAGTTGAACAACATCGGCCTGGACTTACAGGTCGATGGTAACTTTGAGAAGCCTGCACTTTTCATACGGGGTGCGCGGTCAAACTATATTACTGATACCGACTGGAATCGAATAACTCGGGTTTTTCCGTTAGCACAGTTGGAAACGATGGAAACCGGCCACTGGGTGCAGGCTGAAAAACCACAAGAATTTGCAGACATAACAACACGTTGGTTAAACGCATAGTCTGAAAACAATATTTCCAAAGTTATAAGAAATGGAACGCCTGGCACCGCACAAAAATGGCCCTGAATTTTCACGTATTATCGCCGGAGCATGGCGATGGGATATTGCAGAATCAAGGGTATCGCAACTAATTCAGAAATCCCTTGAGGTTGGCATAACCACATTTGACCATGCAGACATCTATGGTGATCATAGTATCGAAGAGATATTCGGAAATGTGCTTAAGAAAAATCCTTCATTAAGACTAAAGATGGAACTCGTAACAAAGTGCGGTATCAAATTCCCTTCTGCAAAGCGTCCGAAAAGTTGGGTAAAGCATTATGATACCTCAAAGGAACATATACTTTGGTCAGTGGATAATTCACTGACCAAGTTAGGTACCGACAATATTGACCTGCTGTTAATTCATCGACCAGACCCCTTGCTCAATCCAAACGAAGTTGCCGAAGCCTTTGTCGCCTTAAAAAAAACCGGAAAAGTTCGTCATTTTGGCGTGTCTAATTTTACGGCCACGCAATTCGAAATGCTGCAGCATTATTTGCCATTTCCCTTAGTTGCCAATCAACTCGAAATCTCCGTTTTGAATAGCCTGGCACTTTTTGACGGGAGCCTTGATGTGTTGATGAAGCACAAAGTTTCTCCCATGGCATGGTCGCCCCTGGGCGGCGGAAAATTACTGAGCCATGACCAGCAGAAGATATTTTCCAAATCGCAGGCGTACGGGGCTACAGAAGCGCAGCTCGCGCTGGCATGGTTGCTAAAGCATCCATCTTCTATTTTTCCTGTAATTGGAACCACAAACCCTGACCGCATTGCTGAAAGCGCGAAGGCAATAGAGATACACCTGGAAGTTCAGGATTGGTTTGAGATGTTAAAGGTTGCACAAGGAAAAGAAATGCCTTAGCGTCCACCCGATTCTGTTACAAGAAATAATTTCAGTAATATTTCTTGTTTTACTGCAACAATAAGCCGAACATTTTTGTATTCTTCATGATTATCCATACATGACCAAAGCAACAGCAAAAATATTAGTCGACACAACCGGACGCGACATCATCGAAATTATTGGTGCGCGAGAACATAATCTCAAGAATATCAACGTAAGCTTTCCCCGCAATAAACTCATTGTTATTACAGGCATTAGCGGCAGTGGGAAATCCTCGCTTGCATTTGACACAATATACGCCGAAGGCCAGCGCAGGTATATGGAGAGTTTCTCTGCCTATGCGCGTAGCTTTATGGGCAATCTCGAAAGGCCTGACGTAGATAAGATAAATGGACTTAGTCCTGTAATATCAATTGAGCAAAAAACTACTTCGCGTAACCCCAGGTCGACGGTTGGCACCGTTACCGAAATCTATGATTTCATGCGCCTGTTATACGCGCGTGCCGGTGAAGCCTTTTCGTATCAATCCGGTGATAGAATGGTTCGGCAATCTGAGGATCAAATACTAGATACGTTGCTTCAGCATTTCAAAGCCAAAAGGCTCATTGTGCTGTCGCCCGTAGTTAAGGGAAGGAAAGGTCATTACCGCGAACTCTTTCAGCAAATCCGAAAATCGGGATATACAAAAGTTCGTATTGACGGCGAAATCAAGGATATCACTGCTAAAATGCAGGTTGACCGATACAAGATTCACGATATTGAAATCATTATGGACCGTATCGTTGTAGATCACAAAGACCGTGTGCGCATCGGACAGTCCATTAGTAAATCCCTAAAGGAAGGCAAAGGGGTGATGATGGTGATGGAGGAAAATGGGAAAATTCATCATTTTTCAAAGTTTCTGATGGACCCAAAGACAGGGTTGTCCTACGAAGAGCCGGCACCTAATACATTTTCATTCAATTCGCCATACGGCGCCTGCCCCGCCTGCAATGGATTAGGGCAAATCGAAGAGATTACAGAGGCATCAGTCATACCCGACAAAGCACTGAGCATAAGCCGCGGCGGAATCTTACCCCTGGGGGAGTATCGCGATATATGGATTTTCAAAAAGATTCAGGCAATACTGAAACGGCATAAACTAACGCTGGGTACCCGGATTAGGGATATTCCAAAGGACGTCATCAACGTGCTGCTCTATGGAGATGATGAGCCTGTTGCCGTGCCCTCCGTCAAATACCCAGGCACTGAATGGAATACCAAATTTGAAGGAATAATCAGCTTTCTTGAAAAACAGCGGGAGGAGGGATCAGAAGCCATCAAAAAGTGGGTTGAGGATTTTACAATCTCCAGCATTTGCCCGGCTTGCAATGGCGCACGGTTAAAAAAAGAGTCCCTCCATTTCAAACTCGACAATAAGAATATTGCCGAGTTAGCAGTACTGGACATCACCTCATTGCAGAAATGGTTTGAAGGATTGGAGAACAGGCTCAATGAAAAACAGCGGCTGATCGCCGCTGAAGTATTAAAAGAAATTAGAAAACGAATCGGTTTCTTATTGGACGTAGGTCTTGATTATTTGAATCTCAATCGCCCCATTCGAACATTGAGTGGTGGCGAATCACAGCGCATCCGTCTGGCTACGCAAATAGGAACGCAACTCGTTGGCGTACTCTATATTCTTGATGAGCCCAGCATTGGACTCCATGCGCGGGACAACGTAAAACTTATCAAGGCCCTAAAAGATTTGCGCGACTTGGGGAATTCTGTCATTGTGGTAGAGCACGACAAAGAGATGATGCTTGCCTCGGATTACATTCTAGATATCGGACCGGGTGCTGGCCGCCATGGAGGCCATGTTGTCGCTGAGGGCGACCCTGAAACCTTTCGAAAAGGAAACAGTACAACATCAAAATACCTCAATGGTGAAATCAAGATACGCTTTTCGGAAAAAAGAAGGACTGGAAACGGCACAAAAATGCGCCTGACGAAGGCCAGTGGCAACAACCTGAAAAATGTTGACTTTGAAATTCCATTGGGCGTGCTTACCTGCATTACCGGCGTTTCAGGAAGCGGAAAGTCCACACTTATACACGACACACTTTTCCCTATTCTGAACAGGCATTTCTACAGGTCCCGAACAGAACCCTTACCCTTCAAAAAAGTGGAGGGACTAGATCATATCGATAAGGTCATTGAGGTTGATCAATCGCCAATCGGGAGAACCCCACGTTCTAATCCCGCCACGTATACGGGCGTTTTCACTGACATCCGGGACTTGTTTGCACAACTACCGGAATCTAAAATCAGGGGCTATAAAACCGGTCGATTCTCTTTCAACGTTAAAGGTGGGCGTTGTGAAACATGTGAAGGCGCCGGATTGCGGTTAATTGAAATGGAGTTCCTTCCAGATGTCCATGTTCCCTGTGAAACGTGCAAAGGGAAACGGTACAACCGGGAAACATTGGAGGTTCGTTTCAAGGGGAAATCCATTAGCGATGTTCTCGACATGACCGTGGAGGAGGCGGTTTCTTTTTTCGAAAATCAACCCAAGATCCTGCGTAAAATCCAAACCTTAAGCGAGGTTGGACTGGGGTATATCTCTCTGGGCCAGCATGCCACAACCCTTTCGGGCGGAGAAGCACAACGCGTTAAACTCGCCACTGAACTTTCGAAGCGAGATACCGGAAAAACGTTTTACATTCTCGATGAGCCCACTACCGGACTTCACTTTCAGGACATTGCGCACTTGTTAGATGTTCTTCAGAGACTGGTCAGCAAAGGCAACACGGTTTTGGTAATTGAACATAATATGGATGTAATCAAATCGGCAGATTATATTGTTGACCTGGGGCCGGAAGGTGGAGAAAAAGGAGGAAGGATTATCGCAATTGGTACCCCCGAGGAAGTTTCAAGAAATCCAGCGAGCTATACGGGTCGTTTTTTGAAGCAAGAATTACGGTAACCTATTCTCTCCGAGAAAATCGCATTTGAACTACAATTTTAGCGAGGAAGAAAGTAGCTTGCATCCAGAAACTGCCACATGAATGCACATACACGACAATATTTCTTCGGAATCATTTTCCTTGCTGTAGGGATTTATCAACTTGTCAAGAAGAATTCTCTTGAAGCTTCCCTTTATATAGTGGCTGGAGCTGCCTTTATTTTTAATACATTGGCTACAGAACCGAAGTTTACCAGCCATAAGAAGATCCTGGTGATCATCACATGGGGACTTATCATTACGGCAGGCGTTTTGTTTCTGTACCTCCTTCAATTTAGGTTCCTGTAGCAATCCAACTAAAAGATCTCCGACACAAACCCGGCATCCAAAGTTAATATAGAAAAGACAAGGTGAACAGGCACGCAATATATGTTGCATTACAGATCGGAGGCTGGCTACTATATGCACTCGTGCAAATTGCAACCAGCTACATGGCTTCCGATGGCATAACCCCAAAGCGTATCATATTCCTTCTGGTCGAAGCATTTTTGTGTTTGATTGCCACGCACGGATTTAGAATCATCCTTATTCGTTGGAAGTGGCTTTACCTTCCGATGCACAAATTAATACCCAGAGTTTTCGTTGCTGTATTCTCGATGGGGTTAATGGTCTATTTTCTTCGCATCCCGGTAAACCTAATGTTGGGCAGGCTGTTCAATCCCAGCACGGCTTTTGATATTCAGCAAATTCTTGGACAATCTTCCTTTTACTTTATTCTCTTTTTCCTGTGGACTGTATTCTACTTTACCCACCATTACTTTGATCGCTACAACAAGTCGCTAAAGTATGAAGCTTCCATGATTGGAATCGAGCTGAATAATTTGAAATCACAACTCAATCCACACTTTATCTTCAACGCATTGAATAGTATCCGCGCATTGGTGGACGAAAACCCAAAGAAATCAAAGCAAGCAATCAACCAGCTTTCAAATATTCTGAGAAATTCATTGGCAACAGAAAAGAAAGGACTAACAAAATTTGAAGACGAATTAAAAATTGTGAAAGATTATCTTGGTCTGGAGAGTATCCGCTTTGAAGAACGTCTGAAAACAGAATTTGATATCCATCCTGATTCTCAACAATTCCTGGTACCGCCCTTGATGATCCAGACGTTGGTTGAGAATGGCATTAAACATGGTATATCAAAACTGACACAGGGGGGTATCATTCAGCTGAAAACAGACGTCGTCAACCATCAATTGAGAATTCATATCCGGAACAGTGGTCATATGGTAAATGGGGTAAAAAGAAGCCAGTCGGGACTGGGGTTAAAAAATACCGTACAGCGACTGAAACTTATTTACGGCGATGATGCTTCTTTTAAGATTGTGAATGAAAACAATAATTTTGTACTTACCGAACTAGTAATTCCACAAAACAACAGCCATGAGAGCATTAATCGTAGATGATGAACGCCTAGCCCGCAAAGAACTGATCAAGTTATTGGAAGAACATCCCAGCATAGAAGTGGTAGGAGAAGCGATGAACGCAGAGGAAGCAACTCAATTAATAAATGATCTGAACCCTGATCTATTATTTTTAGATATCCAAATGCCGGGAAAAACCGGATTTGAGTTATTGGAGGAGCTTGACGCAATTCCACTGGTAATTTTTACCACCGCCTATGACGAATTTGCCTTAAAAGCATTTGAAGTAAATGCGTTGGATTATTTATTAAAGCCAATCCAGCCTGAACGACTGGCGGAAGCGGTTTCAAAGCTCGCCGACAAAGAACGCGCTAAGCTCGCCGCCATTCGCGGTCCGGAAAAAAAGCTTGGCCTTCAGGACCAGGTATTTGTTAAAGACGGTGACCGCTGCTGGTTTGTTACGCTCACCAATGTACGGCTATTCGAATCGGACGGGAACTATATCAAAGTTTACTTTGATAACAACAGGCCAATGATTCATAAATCACTAAATGCCCTGGACGAGAAGTTAGATGAACGGGCTTTCTTCCGTGCCAGCAGAAAACATATCGTCAACCTCAGCTGGGTTGAAGGAATAGAGCCCTGGTTTAACGGAGGCCTGATGGTGAAACTTCGGGGAGGAGACAAAGTTGAGGTTAGCCGAAGGCAGGCTGCTAAGTTCAAGGATTTGATGAGTTTGTAAGTCCGTCATGTGCGTCTTTTGTGCAACGCAGAGGTTTTATTTTTTTTCTTCTCATGAAATGCGCCCTTAAATTCAGGATCATCCTTCCTTTTTTGCCAATCCATATCCAAAGCCATCGCCTGAGTTTCAGCAAACGGGGTCTTTGTTATCTCTAAACCATCCGGCAATTTCTTCACAGGAATTTTCTCGCGTATTAGTCTTTCAATTTTCTCGATGTGATAAAGTTCAGCTACAGTAGCGAAGGTTATGGCCTTTCCTTCCTGAAAGGCCCGTCCTGTTCTGCCTATGCGATGCACATAGTCTTCGTGCAACACCGGAACGTCAAAATTTATAACATGTGAAACCTTCGTGACATCAATACCTCGCGCCGTAACATCTGTTGAAACTAAAATGCGAAGTTTCCCCTCTTTGAATTCAGTAACCGCATTGATTCGGCTATTCTGGCCTTTGTTGGAATGAATAACCTTTACAGGCCCGAGTTCTCTTCGTTCAAGAAAATGAAAAACGTTGTTGGCCACCTCTTTGGTGCGGGTAAAGATCATCACCCGATTATACACTTCTCTATCTTGCAGCAAATATTCGAGAAAATTCATCTTTGTCTTGCGATTCGGCAAATGGTAGATTTCCTGTTCGACCTGTGTGGCAGCAGTGGCCTGCGGAGTAACCTCAATTTTAATCGGGAACTCCAGGAACTCCTCCGATAATTTTTCTACCCGCTCTGAAAAAGTTGCTGAAAACAAAAGGTTCTGCCGTTTGGTTGGTACGACTTCCAGAATTTTTCTCAACTGATGCATGAATCCCATATCCATCATGCGATCCGCTTCATCCAAAACAAGAAATTTTATTTGACTCGTAGGAAACTCACCCTTGCTGTATAATTCCAAAAAGCGTCCCGGTGTAGCGATCACAATATCCAATCCCTTTCTAATCATTTCAATCTGTGTCTTTGGTCCAATGCCACCATAAATCGGCAAAATCCGGAGATCCATATACTTTGCCAGCGCCAGCGCATGTTCTGAAATCTGTATCGTTAGTTCCTTTGTTGGCGCCAGAATGAGCGCACGCGGTTCGTCCCCTTGGGCGTATTTTACTTTCATCAAAATCGGCAAAAGATAGGCTGCCGTTTTCCCAGTGCCAGTCTGTGCAATGCCAATTACTTCCTGGCCACCTAAAATGATCGGTATACATTTCTGCTGAACTTCTGTTGGTGAACCAAATCCCTGGTCGGCTACAGCTTCCAAAAGCTGCTTATTGAGATTAAAACCTCCGAAAGACGTGATTGCTGACACTTTTGACTTTAATTTTACCCTAGATGAACACAAAACTGATAACTAACGCAAATATAGTCAATGAGGGTAAGGTCTTTGAAGGTGATGTTTTTATTACCGGGCAGTACATTGAAGCCATTGGGACAAACCTGTCATCCCGGCCTGCCGATCTTGTAATCGACGCCAAAGGAAAATACCTTCTCCCAGGTGTAATTGACGATCAGGTGCATTTTCGTGAACCTGGTCTGACACACAAAGGCGATATCCATTCTGAATCAAGGGCTGCCGTGGCGGGAGGCGTTACCAGCTTTATGGAGATGCCCAACACGAACCCGCCTGCCTTTACACAAGAACTGCTGGCACAGAAATACGAAATTGCATCGAAATCATCCCTGGCAAACTATTCCTTCTTTATCGGTGCCTCCAATGACAACTTAGAGGAGGTGATGAAGACAGACATCAGCCAGGTATGTGGTTTGAAAATCTTTATGGGATCTTCCACAGGGAATTTATTGGTTGATGACCCTAAAACTTTGGAGGGATTCTTTTCGCGTTTCCCATCGCTAATTGCTACGCATTGTGAACACGAACCGACTATCCGTAAGAATTCAGGCCAGTACAAAGAACGTTACGGGGAAGATGTGCCTATTGAATGCCATCCCCTGATCAGAAGTGAAGAGGCATGCTATTTATCATCATCATCCGCGGTTGCATTGGCAAAAAAACATGGAACACGCCTCCACATTTTGCATATCTCTACGGCAAAAGAGATATCCCTTTTTGATAACGCAATACCACTTGAAAAAAAGAAAATCACGGCTGAGGCATGCATCCACCATCTATGGTTTAATGATACCGATTACCAACGACTAGGTACTTTGATCAAATGGAACCCCGCTATTAAGACCGCAAACGATCAACGGGAAATTTTCAATGCGGTGCTGAATGACCGGATAGATGTAATCGCCACAGATCATGCTCCCCATACCTGGGACGAAAAGCAAAACACGTATTTCAAGGCGCCTTCGGGTGGCCCCCTCATTCAACACAGCCTTGTCGCTATGCTTGAGTTCTACCATCAGAGGAAAATAAGCATTGAAAAGATTGTTCAGAAAATGAGTCACAACCCTGGTATATTATTTCAGGTCGAGAACAGGGGCTTTATCCGCGAAGGATATTTTGCGGATTTGGTTTTGGTTGATCTGAATAATGCCTGGCAAATCACAAAAGATAATATCCTTTCAAAATGCGGATGGTCACCTTTCGAGGGAACTACCCTGAAATCAAAGGTAAGCCAGACATTTGTATCAGGGCATCTTGCTTATTCTGACGGTCTCTTTAACGAAAGTAAAACAGGCGAAAGATTATTATTTGATCGGGCATAGCACTATGCACATTGCACAGGGAGCTTTCTGTGATATAGGTGCCATATCGCTACTTACGCTGGCCCTAAATAAGGGTCGAAAATCGTTTTTGCAAATTCCATCGCGCTGGCTAACTTTGCCATCCCTTACATGGTGATTGTAGCTCAGTTGGTTAGAGCATCAGATTGTGATTCTGAGGGTCGCGGGTTCGAGTCCCGTCTTTCACCCGAGTTTCTGCCCCGGCAACGTCGGGGCTTTTTTGTGCCTATTTATTCCGATAAGCTCATTCCCTTTACGGCCACCAAACCCAACATGAATGCCTTTATACCAGCATGTGAACTAACTTTGGTATTGACTGGAGTAGCCCTAAGTTAACATCTATGCCGGCGGTCACTACTTTTCTTTAATGATGCGCAACGTTATCATACAACAAAGCCGCCGACAGGCTGGCATCACCATGGACAGTGGACTTCTTTAAAGAAAAACTTCAGTAGAGTCAACATTGTGCTCCATTTATTTTTAGTATAAGTTTAGTCTATGATCGCATGGACGGAGTTTGATGAAATGACTTTGGATGATAAGGTTGCCTTGTTGTATGAACAAGGAACGTTTGTGATGGCCATCCGGTATTACGGTTACAAAGTGAATCTCTATTTGTTGGGCAATTATTATCTTGAAGTATTTGTCAACCACAAATTTTCACTTATTGAAAAAATAATTCCATTGGACACGATGCATTCCCGAATGAAATTTTACTCCGATCAGATCAAGCTACCGGCTGACGCTGCTTGAATTCATATTATTATAATTGCGTTATAAAAATCAATAGTACTTCTTCACTGCGTAACTAGATTGTTGTCCACATCTTTTGCTTACTTAATTTGGCAGCTGGCAAAATTGAGCATCAAAAGTCAAAAAAATAAGCTGCCATATCAAATAGCAGCTCATTGATTCTATCCCCTGTTACTTATCTACACGCTCAAAAAACTCAATTTTTCTCAAACGTGAGGAAATCCGTACCACCATTCCCTCCGCTAACATGGGTTAATTCTATTTTGGTATTGCTTATGAAAATGATGTGCCAATCTTCCGTTAAATCCTCAAAGTTCGCTGGTGTTGTAAATATCAGGTTAAAATCTACATTCTCGTCAACGTCGTCGTCAGAATCCTCATCAGTAACAGACCACTGCCCGGTAACAACTGTCGCCCCCTTCGTGGCGGTTATTGTTCCATTAGCCGCAAATTCAAAGGTATATCCTGAAAAAGAGGCCGTTTCATCTTTATCAGTATCCCAGAAATATGTTATTATCCACTGCCCTTCCTTTGCAATGGCTTGGGCTTCGGAAATTTTTGCCTGACCACTTGGGTTCAGGTCTTTGCTGTTGTCATCGCATGCTATCATCCCAACAAACATGCTAGCCAATACTACTACTAATCCTTTTTTCATCTTTGGAATTGTTTATTGATTAAGTTTTTAATTTTCAGTATGTCTTTATGGCCTTTCAAGAGTCAAATAAGTAGTATTCCCGCCACTTGAATCTCTTAACCGTATTTTTCCATCGTCAAAATCTATGAGCTTCCAATTTTCATCCAGTTCCTTAAGTGACTCTTCCCCGATATCAAATTCTAACTCCAGTCCGTTGTCGTCAGCTTTGATTTGCCACGTACCCTGAAATAAACTGATGCCATTCGTTGCAGTGAAAGTTCCATCTGCTGAAAACACAAGACTAAAGTTTTCAAATTTTGATGTCTTGTCCTCTCTGTCTTCAAAATAATAAGTAATGATCCATTCGCCGTCCGTCATTACATTTTGAAAAGCTATTTCATCTACAGCATCGTCATCATTATGATCGTCATCATCGTCTTCATCGCAGTCATAAATTGTATCTTTAATGAAATCCCGCAACGAATTATTATCGTAGAATAGAGCTTCGGTTCCCGTAGAAAGAATTACTGTAACCGGGAAAATGAAATTTGCCAAATCGTCATTCTTCAGATCAATAAAGAAATTGTACAATTGTTCATCGTCACCAATCGTTACTACCTCCGCGACCTGGCTCCCGGAATTGTACAGAGAAACTTTTACCGGGTATTTAAAATCAAGGCATTCTATATCATCATCAAGGCCACCTTCAATACAACCTTCAATCAGATTATCTAATTCACCCTGGTTGTCAACAATAACCTGATCATAATTTTCAAGTGTCACCGTTATTGGAAATTGAATCTCTATTTCATCATCGTCGTCGATGAACTCATCCAGGATATCTTCAACGGCTCCCAGATCATCATCTGAATTAATGAACACTACAATTCCATTGACAGTCACTTTTAGTGGGAATAGCAAAGATAGACAGCTTGCATGGTCAATTATGTTGTCTGAAGAACCATCCTTTAGTGCCACCCTTTGCAATAACTTTATTTCTTCGGAATTGGGTTTAATAACCTGGTCAGCCGGAGGGTTAATTACTGTTACTTCGTCTTCCTGGCACCCACTTAGGAAGGAGAAGAGAACAAGCATAAATAGCTTCAGAAAAAGCAATCCAGTCTTCATCATTTAACACATTTTGTTAACATCTATAAAACAGGTGAGTAGGTGAAACTCCTACCCAAATTCTGTTTTTTCTTTATTATTTTTCTCTCGTGGGACCTTCCGCGAATTTGTTATTGTTTATTTACATTGTATTGCAAAGAAGAAATGGAGCCTGATAACAACCGAAATATCTGCGAAGAAGCGCTTTTTAACAAGCTTTTCAAACTTCATTCCCCAGACCTTTACAAGTTCCTTTACTATAAATATGGTGAAGAGAACAACCCAAAAGATTTAGTTCAGGATGCATTTATAAAGCTTTGGAATAACTGTGCCAAAGTATCCGTGGAGAAGGCACGTTCATTTCTATTTACTGTAGCAAACAACCAAATGCTGAATGAATTGGCGAAAAAAAAGACGGTGATCAGGTATAATCAGGAAAAACCAAAATCCTATACACATGAAACGCCGCATTTCAAGATGGAAGAAAATGAGTACATGGAAAGGCTCCAAAGGGCGATCGAAGGCTTGACTGAAGCCCAGCGGGTTGCCTTTTTGCTAAACCGGATAGAGGGAAAAAAACACCATGAAATAGCAGAAATGTTAGGCATTTCGTCCAAAGCTGTAGAAAAAAGAATTTACACTGCGCTTGATATTCTGAGAGAAAAAATTGGAGACATCAGGTAGGAAAAGAAGGGGTAAACCGGTTATATTACAAATGAAGACCAGGTTCTTGTATGGAAAGCAAAGATATCAAAAAATGGATTGACGGCACCTTGACGGAAGAAGAGCAGCGGGGATTTGAAAATTCTGATGCATTTAAATCCCTCGAAAGGCTTTCCAAATCAACAATGGCTTTCAAGGCTCCCGAATATGATGCCCAGTCAGAACTTGAACGTCTCTCTAAGCGTAAGCCCTCCGGTAAAGTTGTTTCCATAACTTGGACAAGAACTTTCCTTCGGATAGCAGCCGGCCTGGCGCTGCTTTTTGCCTGTACTTATTTGATCTTTTACAACAGCTCGCCGAGCACATTGTTTGAAACCAAGGCAGGAATGAAGAAAGATTTCATCCTGCCCGATTCCTCTTTTGTAGCATTGAATGCTTCTTCAAGTCTATCCTATTCAACTGAAATGAATAACAGAAGGGTTGACTTGAACGGCGAAGCCTACTTTAAAGTGAAAAAGGGTTCAAGCTTTGAGGTAAAAACCTCGGTTGGGATGGTCACTGTACTTGGAACACAATTCAATGTAAAAAGCAGAGACGATTTTTTTGAGGTAGTTTGTTACGAGGGATTGGTTCGCGTCGAGGGAGGTGGGAAGATTGTCAATCTTCAGCCTCACCAGGTCTTTCGATCCATCAAAGGTGCCCCGGTTCTTGAATTTACTGTGCAAGATGCCGATCCAAGTTGGATTCATAATGAAAGTTCATTTCGGAGTGTCCCCTTTGCTGCGGTAATACGTGAACTGCAGATACAATATAATGTTACGGTTACCACAAAGGACGTCGACACCAATCAGTTATTCACAGGAAGATTCCCGCATAATGACCTGCAACTTGCTTTGCAATCTATTTCTCTGCCACTGAATCTATCCTTTGAGTTCCTGAATAAGAACCACATTCTTCTTTCCAGTGAGTTTGAATAGAAGGAATTTATTCTTTTTACTCCCCCTACTCACAAGTTTTTGTGCAGTGTCCCAAGAAATAAAAGAAAAAGAATCCCTTCGGGAAATCCTGCTGCAGGTTGAACGGAAATTTACGGTAACGTTTACTTATGTTGATAAAAACATAGAAGGCATCACCATTGAGCGTCCCGCTTCACAACTTAACCTTCAGGAAACCCTTCTCTACATAGAACAAAAAACAGGGCTGAGTTTTGAGTCCCTAAATGATCGTTTCATTGCCATTCGAAAACCACCATCAGATCAAGTGGATATTTGCGGAATCTTCATTGATTCTGAAACTGGTCAAAACGTTATTGGTGCTACAGTAAAAGCTATTGATAGGTACACTATCACAAATGAAAAAGGATATTTTCAACTTACAGATATTCCAGAGAGTAGTTTCCTGGAGATTCGATCATTAGGATACAAATCTACTATTATTCCGGCACAGCGGTTTTCAGCATTGCCCTGCCAAACATTCCTTTTATATCCGCTGGCAACAACACTGCAGGAAATTATCATCACTGACTACCTAACCAAAGGTATAAACAAAAAAACCGATGGTTCATTTCAAGTCAAACCCAGTAAACTTGGAATCCTTCCAGGATTAATTGAACCGGATGTATTGCAAACGATTCAGGCACTTCCGGGCATTCAAAGCATTGACGAAACCATCTCGAATATCAATGTACGTGGTGGAACCAATGACCAGAATCTCGTGCTTTGGGATGGCATAAAGATGTATCAGACTGGCCATTTTTTTGGGTTAATTTCGGCATTCAATCCTTATTTGACGCAAAGGATAACACTTATTAAAAACGGAACCAGCGGATTTTTGAGCGATGGTGTCTCCAGCACAATTGATATTAGTTCAATAGATTCCTTGGCCAAAAAAGTATCAGGAGGTGCGGGGATAAATATGATCAATGCGGACTTCTTCGTCAGAGTTCCGGTATCTTCAAAAATCACCGTACAACTTTCTTCCAGACGTTCCATCGCCGACATTATTCGTACGCCTACGTACAATGAATATTTCAAAAGGATATTTCAAGATACTGACGTGGGTGGAGGTGAAGTGATCGGTACTGATACCCTGGTAACAACGAATAAAACATTTTCCTTTTATGACGTTAACTTTAAGCTTCTATATGATATTACCGGCAAGGACAAACTAAGGTTAAATTTACTTCACTTAAAGAATGAAATATCTTATCAGGAAAATTCCCGTGGAAATAGTACAATAGAATCAAAAACAAGTAATCTCACGCAGCAGAGCACCGGAATTGGTTTTTCCTATGAAAGGTTGTGGAATGACCGGTTAAAAACTTTTGTGGATGGGTATCGGTCCCAATATCAACTTGACGCAACGAACTTTGATATTTTTAACGATCAACGACTGATCCAAAAAAATGAGGTGCTCGACCTGGGCGCAAAAATTGGTATTTTGCTTAGGTTAAATCGTACTACCGATCTTTTCAGTGGATATCAGTTTTATGAAGTTGGTGTGAGTAACGCAGACGACATTAATAATCCCCCCTTCAGCAGATTAGTAAAGCGCGTATTACACACCCATGTAGCTTTTGTCGAGACAAATTTTACTTCCCTTTCAAATGCTACCAATATTCGACTGGGTATCCGGGCTAATTACATCCCGAAATTTGACAAAATTATCATTGAGCCTCGTCTGTCCCTTAATCAAAAACTAAGTGAATTCTTTGCGCTGGAGATTTTGGGGGAAATGAAAAGCCAAACCACAACACAAATCATTGACTTTCAAAATGATTTCCTTGGTGTAGAGAAAAGAAGGTGGATTTTATCGGACGATGATAATTTTCCTGTCCTGCGAAGCAAACAATTATCCACCGGCATACACTACAGCAAAAATGATTTTCTTATTGGGTTTGATGTGTACTACAAACGCGTAGAAGGTATTACAACTTTAGGTCAGGGATTTCAGAACCAATTTCAATATTTACTAGCTGTTGGCAATTATGGTGTCAAAGGAATCGACTTTTTGATCAACAAGAAATACAATAATCTAAATACCTGGTTAAGCTACTCTTATGCTGATAATGTTTTTGAATTTTCCGGTTTGACTCCTCCGGGCTTTCCGAATAACCTCGACATCAGGCACAATTTGTCTTTGGCAGCAAGCTATAACGCTGAACATTTGCAAGTAGCAGCCGGATTAAAATGGCATACCGGAAAACCATTTACGGAACCGCTTGAAACATTACCCATTTCGGATAACAACATCAACTACGCTTCGCCCAACAGTTCAAGACTAGAAGATTATCTGCGTGTTGACCTGTCAATAAAATATAATTTTCACCTAACCTCGAGAATAAATGCGCATGCTGGTGTCTCCGTTTGGAACCTGCTTGACAAAGTCAATGTCGTCGATCAATATTATAAAATCAATAATCAAAATGAAGTGCAGCTTTTCAAGCAAACTGCCCTGGGCCTGACTCCAAATGTTATGTTCAGGATTGAATTTTAAGCGCTCACCCCATTGCGTAAAAAACCTCACCGGTGCACGACTTATTCTGTTGGTCGGTTCACACAAGAATTTAAGCCGTTAACTTTCAGGATCTGGCAGTCTCCGGTATGTCATAAGAAATTGACAACATGCTCCGTCTTGTGAATAAGCTTGCCAAATGGCTTCAATGCATAGCCTTTTTTTCTTGCAAACTCCTCAAATAGAGGGGCCTCAGTTTCTTTCACAGATACCAAAAGTCCTCCGCTGGTTTGAGGGTCTGCCAACACCACCTTTTGTTCCCCGGTGATTGAACCTATTTTTGATCCGTAACTTTCCCAATTTCGCCCTGTGCCCCCCGGCATAGACTTTTGCTGGATGTACTGGTCCAGGAAATCAAATCTTGGTACTTTGCTGTACTCAATTTCCGCAGAAAGCCCACTGCCCTCACATACCTCACACAAATGCCCTAACAAACCAAAGCCCGTAACATCCGTCATAGCATTTACATAGGACAACTTGCCAAAATCACTGCCTATGGCGTTTAAGGTTAGCATCGCATCTACAGCCTGCTGCAAATGCGCTGGTTCTACAATGCCCTTCTTTTCGGCGGTGGTAATTATCCCGATGCCCAATGGTTTGGTGAGATACAGCAAAGACCCTGCTTGAGCGGTGTCGTTTCTTTTGAGGTTCTCTCTTTTTAATTTCCCCGTTACGGCCAGTCCAAACACGGGTTCAGGGCAGTCAATACTGTGCCCCCCCGCCAACGGGATGCCCGCCGCCAAACACACCTTTCTGCTTCCCGCAAGCACCCTATTCGCAATCTCAGGCGGTAACTTATTTATGGGCCATCCCAAAATAGCAACTGCCATAAATGGTTCGCCACCCATAGCATACACGTCACTTATCGCATTAACAGAAGCAATAGCTCCAAATGTAAATGGATCGTCTACAATCGGCATGAAAAAGTCAGTGGTGCTAACGATGCATGTGCCGTCTCCGATGTCATAGACCGCAGCATCGTCTTTCGATTCATTACCAACCAGCAACAATGGGAAAGATCCTTCTTTCGAATCTGAGCGAAGCATTGCATCCAAAACGGCTGGCGAAATTTTGCATCCGCATCCGGCGCCATGACTATACTGCGTAAGCTTTATTTTTTCCATTCCAGAAACTTAAGAAGAAAGTTGTTTAGAAGTTTGGCGCCAGCAAATATTTTGAATAAAAGTCGTCGATTACTTTTACTGCTTCTTCGGGAGAGTCTACAAGGTTAAAAAAGTCAAGGTCCTCTTTGCTGATCATTTCTTCTTCGATAAGTACTTTTTTCCACCAGGCCACCATTCCGCCCCAAAATTTCTTTCCCACCAATACAATAGGAAACCTGCCAATTTTCTTTGTCTGGATCAGCGTCAGTGCTTCTGTCAGTTCATCCAATGTCCCCAAACCACCGGGCATAATAATAAACCCTTGCGAATATTTGACAAACATCACCTTGCGTACGAAGAAATAATCAAAAGTGATGAGCTTGTCGGCATCGATATAGGCGTTTCCCTTTTGTTCGTGCGGGAGATAAATATTCAATCCAACAGATTTACCCTTTCCCCGGTTGGCACCCCGGTTGCCTGCCTCCATAATACCCGGTCCACCGCCGGTGATCACGCCGTATCCATGCTGCACCAATTGAAAGGCAATTTCATCTGCCATTTTGTAGTATGGGTTATTCGCTTTTACCCTCGCTGAGCCAAAAATGGTTACACATGGACCAATCTTCGCCAGTTTTTCCAGGCCCTCCACAAACTCCGACATGATCTTAAAAATCATCCAACTGTTTGAGCCTTTTATTTCGGCCCAATCCTTGTCCTTGAATGCTTTCAGTATACGTTGTTCTTCCTCTGACGAATCCTTGCTCACCACTTTAGGAGCTTTCTTAGTTTTCATAGTTATAACTTGATCATAAATAGCGAATATACATAGATGAAACAAAAAACAAACTGGCGAAGTAAATCGCTTCTTTTTCTTGCCTTTTCAGCAGTAGCAATAGCTTGCCAGACCAGACACCAGGATACGTCAATAGGTCAAGTAGCCGATTCATCATGGGCTATGTTACCGTTCTTAAAAGTAGATAGCGTAAACCCGGTTTTACACCCCGGAGTAAATTCGTTTTTCTGTCCAATTTTAAAACAACAGGTTAGCTGGGAAGAAAAAGACGTGTTTAATCCGGCTGCAGTAGTACGGGATGGGAAGGTATTTTTGCTTTACCGCGCCGAAGACAACCTTGGAAAATTTGCAGGAACATCGAGGATCGGGCTGGCCATTAGCGAGGATGGGCTTCACTTTGCCAAGATGAAGGAACCGGTACTCTATCCGGATAACGATAGCCTCAAGACTACAGAATGGGAGGGGGGTTGCGAGGACCCCCGCATCGTCGAATCTGAAGATGGAAGTTATGTCATGACCTACACTGCCTATGACGGGACAACGGCCAGACTATTAATCGCCACTTCACCGGATCTGATTCATTGGACCAAACATGGGGTTGCGTTGCAGGGCAAACACAGAAACACGTGGAGCAAATCCGGTGCCATCGTTGCGCGACAGGATGAATCACGCATCCTCGCTACAAAAATCGATGGAAAATTCTGGATGTATTTTGGCGATACAGACCTGTTTATTGCTACTTCGAATGACCTTATCCACTGGACTGCCTTGGAAGAAAATGGAAATTTGAAATCAGTCCTGAGGCCCCGCAAAGGATATTTTGACAGTCGCCTTGTAGAAAGTGGACCTTATGCACTGCTAAGAGAAACTGGAATTCTCCTGATTTATAACAGCATGAATCTCGACATTGGAGGTGATACAAGGCTTGCTGGGAGTTCATATTCCGTAGGCCAGGCGTTGTTCGATCGCAGTGATCCATCACACCTGATCAACAGACTTGAAAATAATTTCCTAAAACCTGACCGTCCTTATGAACTATCCGGACAAATAAACCAAGTTTGTTTTGCGGAAGGACTAGTTCCATTCGACGGAAAATGGTTTCTGTATTATGGTACCGCTGACTCGAAGATTGCCGTTGCGGTAAAGAATTAATTGTCGCGTGTTTTTAATGACACGATATTTTCTAAATGGACAAGCATATACAGCTATTCCTTTTCCAATAAATCACTTAGTGCGCTGCGGATATCGATATATTTAAATGTATACCCGGCACTGCTGATTTTATCAGCAGAAATTTTACTCCCTTGCAATACCAAATTAGCCATTTCACCTAGTATTAATTTGAGTACAAATCCGGGGATGTGTGGTAACAAAAGCGGCCTGTGCAATGTACTCGCAATTGCCTTGGTGAACTCACGATTTGTAATCGGTGTCGGAGAAACCCCATTGTAGGCACCCGACATACTGAGATCCGCTATGGCTTTGCAGTAAATGCCACATAGATCATCAATATGAATCCAACTCACGTATTGATTGCCGGTACCCAGAGGCGCTCCCACATAGTATTTGACCGGACGGGCAATTTCCTCGAGAGCGCCACCTCTTTCGCTAAGCACGATGCCTGTTCTGATCTTTACGACGCGAATTCCCAACGATTCAATTGTATCCACTTCCTCTTCCCAGCGTTGCGTTACTGTAGCAAGAAAATCGTTACCCGGCTTAGTCTCCTCTGTAAATATTTCATCCTGAGTGCCAAATCCATAGTAACCTATCGCTGATGCAGCAATAAAAGCTTTTATTGTACGCTTGTCTTTCTTAAGTTCCTTATACAGCAACCGCGTGGCGTTGGTGCGGCTTTCCAGAATTTCGCGTTTGCGCTTCATGGTCCACGGTGCATCGGCAATACCTGCCCCGGCAAGGTGTACGATTACATCAATTCCCTCTAAGGATCCCGATTCAACCAGCTGTTTATCTATATCCCAAATAAAGGATTTTACGCTCCCATTACCTTTTGTTCTTCCCAGGTGTGACACCAAATAGCCGCGTTCCAGCAATATTTCTGTTAATCGTCTTCCGATAAGTCCTGATCCACCAGTAATGAGGATGTTAGTCATAGCTTCTTTTGGAGCATTATTATCTACTCAAGAACCTCGCAGCTTAGTATTGTTACAAATACGAGACTTGAAATTTTCCAGAAAGTTAGAACTTTATTTCATCCGTTCTTTAGCGTTGTTTTTGCGGAGGCAATTGGTAAACACGAAAGCGACTGCGTGTGTGATGTTATTGCATCTTGTCCAACTCACGATCTCGCCAGCGCCTGGATTGTTTGTCGAAATAAAAACGTTCGTCGGGAAATTCTATGTAGCGATCGCCCTGGTATTTGGTCTGGAAACGCGTTAAATCCTCACCGGTAATCATCAAATCGAATAGTTCGAACGCACGGCTGTTGAGGCTGTCCTCCGCCATTTTCCAAGTTCGGAAAATTTCCTCGTATCCAGCCACTTTATTCTGCGGGCCTACTTTAAGTCTTCCGCCAATAGCCTCCCTTGCGGGCCATATGCTTCTGGCCTTGCGGGTCATTAGAAAGTAGTAAGTACTATCCAGTTCTGGTGAGCACGCCCTGAAATCATATCCTTCCACTGCCAGGCTGTAATACCAATCAAATTCGGCATTGAACTTTGTTTCATGAGTTGCCGCCGGTGGTAGCCTTTCTGCATAGCGAACTGTTTG
Source organism: Cyclobacteriaceae bacterium (assembly GCA_029858965.1). Lineage (GTDB taxonomy): Bacteria > Bacteroidota > Bacteroidia > Cytophagales > Cyclobacteriaceae > Chryseolinea. The sequence goes on along the minus strand of JAOUDZ010000013.1, from coordinate 12,982 downwards.
TGCAATAATGGAAGCTTGCTGTTCTTTCGAAAAACAGGTGTCAGGGTTGTGCAATGCTTTCTTGCAACCGTGCGCACACAATAACAAAAACAAGCAAAGTGAAAACTGTACTATTTTCATAAATCAAAAATACACGTATCGGCAATCGAATACTTATAAAACAAAAGCCCGGATGAAATCCAGGCTTTTGAAATTTGAAGAATAATATTAGTAGTCCGTATTGTTCGGATCGTAATTGGTCCAGGTGTCGTTTGCCCAATCGTTGGTATCGTCAAATGCGCCGCTGTAGTCTACTGTTGTGAATCCAAAACCATCCGGGAAAGCTGGTGTCACCACTGCACTTGTAAGCAAATCTGATCCCGGAGCCAAGAGTGCTTCTGGAGAGGCTATCGACCAAAGGTTGTTCGCAGATCCTGCAAAGAGCGCTGACAAATCGACTGCATTAGAAGGGTTAGCGATCACGTTATCGGTTGCAAATCCGGAGGCATCATATACTGTTCCACCACCCGCATTAGGTACAGGAGTAGGCAGAGCGTTGCCCGTAATTCGGCCAACAAAATTTCCCTTAAACACTGCGGATCCGCTGGTTTGATCGAAGAAAATCCCGTCAATATTTGCTCCGGCAAACACGCAATTATAGATCTTTAATGCCGAGTTTCTGCGAATGTGCGCGCCACGCTTATAGTTTGCGCTTAAATTTCCAGCGTTCAGATTACCGGAGGAAAGACTGGCGTACATAAAAGGGCCAAAAAAAGTAACATTGGCAAACGTAGCTGAAGTTTGTGGCGTTTTAGTATCACCCTGTGCATTGTTGTCTGACTCCAACCCATTGGATCCAGATATATCAGCGACGTTCGGATCACGGAATGAAACCAAGAACTGGTTGAAACCGCTATATCCAAAATCGGTATCAAATTCATCGTCCCAGCCCCTGTACGCAATAAGGTGCGTCGTATTTACGGTTCCACCAAACCATTCATAAGAATCATCACCGGAGTAGGAAACCTGAATATGATCCACTTTTGTCGCACTGCCAACGCTGCCAAAAGTAAGACCATTTAGTTCATTATTGTTAGACAACGCAATACCAGCAAATTCAATACGGACGTATTGAAACTCCCCGGTGTTATCATCATCTGTACTTCCGCCATAAATTCCATTTTCCCCATTTGGATCTGAAATGCCTTCAATCAGTTGGTCTGTAGATTGGTTGTTAGCGGCTTTCCCAAGCAATACAACACCTCCCCAGTCACCATAGTTTCGGAAAGACTTTGGTTGCGCAGAAGTAAAGACAATAGGCTTCGTTGATGTTCCTATTGCGTGAATTTTGGCGCCGCGATTAATAACTAATGCACCCTTTGTCAGTTTGTCTCCAAAAATAATTGTCCCGGGCTCTATCGTAAGTTCTGCAGGAGACTGAACATAGACGTTACCCTTCAATATGTATTTTTTGTCAGCCGTCCAGGTTGTATTTGCAGTGATGGGTCCTGTCACTTCAACAGGAGCTGCAACCGCCGCTTCAGTGACATTCATTACTGCAGTCCCCTGATTAGTTTTCGCATTTGCATCTGTAGTACTCAGAATTACAGAACCAGCACCCTGGTTATTCCCGGCAGTAAAGGTCACGACAACCGAACCTGATGTCTCACCGGCGGCGGGTTCTGATTTAATAGACGCCGTCCCGTTAATAGCAAAGGCAGTACTGAAATCATAGCCACCCGGGGTAGTAACACTGAATGTAATGTCAGTCGAAGTTCCCACTTGTACATCTGTAATAGATGACGGCGCAGTTACAGTTGGACCGTCTGGCGTTGCCTCATCAGTGGAACAAGAAGAAAATATAAAAGGCAAAGCAAAGAGCGTCGTAAAGGCAAACTGAAGTGCTAGTTTTTTCATATGGGGTTTTTACGTTTGAAACATTTCTTTCAAGAGCAAAGCTAAGCCAAGTACGTTACGTAAGCGTTACCACGGTATTAGGCCTAGTTTAATTTTGATAAATGATACCAGCGGTATTAAACTAGTAAGGGCCTGAATCGGCCCTTACTAAAATCTCTTCTTAACATAAGCTTAAAGTTTCCAGACAATACCAAGCGTTGTATACTGTCCCCATTTGTAGCTTTGTATGGATTCATCCACCTTGGTTATTTTTTTGTCTCGATTAGAATCTTGTATGAGTCTGTATTCCTGATTCAGGATGTCCTGTATGCCAAACTTCAGCTCGAAATGTTGTGAAAGACGCTTTGAAAATGTGAGGTCTATCTGATTTCGAGGCATCTCATACTGTGTCGCATTGGAGTCCTTATCACCGACAGCGAAAATCCGCTTGCCATAAACATTATACTGAACGCTGACCTGCAGCCCGTTCTCATAATCACTATAGTAAACACTTGCATTTGCTACATAAGGAGACTGACCTTGCATGGCTCTGTTGTGGTCAAGGTTGCTGAGACTGGCAGGCAGTGATATCTGGCTCTTGATCAGCGCACCGTTGAAAACCAGTGTTAATTTTCTGAAAAATAATGAACCAACGTTTTCCAATGATTTTCGAATTTCTGCTTCCACACCATAGCTGGTGGCCTTGTCTGCATTTTCATAATTATAAATTAGGTTAGAGCCCGGTCTGAGAACTTGTTCAATCGGATCCTTGAAGTTCTTATAAAAAACGCCAAAAGAAATCTTTTCTGCCTTTGAAGGATACAATTCCCAAGACAAATCCACATTGTCAATTTTTGCAGTCTTCAAATTCTTATTACCACTCACATCAGCATTTCTATCAAAGTCGTAGAAATTAAAGGGAGCTAGTTCACGAAACACAGGCCTGTTAACTGTTTTACTGTATGCAAGCCTCATCAACACCTTGCTGGTAATGTTATATGTAAGATTCAGAAAAGGCATTGGTACTGTAAGTGGGCTATTCGTAGCATTCAGTCTGGTTCCGTTCTCATCATAGACATAAATTTTCTGAACATTGTTCTCAAGGCGCAAGCCTGCGTTGAGTCTGAACTTGTCAGCAAAAGGGGTTACAATTCCTGCATACCCTGCCAACAATCGGTTGTCTCCATCATAACGGTCGTAACTACCGCTTACAGCATTTGCGCCTCCACCAACGTTAGTTCCTTCATCCAGGATGAACTTGGTCCCCATATTTTCCTTGACAAAAACCTCATCGAAAGGCTGTAACAACAAGCTATTATCAATTTCATTGGTATTTTTCCATTTGTTTGAGAACCATCTGGCATCAAATACCCTGTCTTTTTGCTCCAAATAGTATCCTGCAATTATCTTTGATTGCCTGTCAGGGTCCATTTGTGGATTTAGTTTGATTTCTAAATTACCGGCAGCAGAATACGTTTGCTCATTCAGGTTTGAATAGAACCTGCCCGCATCAAATGAACTTGCAGATGGGGGAATCACAATAGCAAAGGGATCGTTTGTCCCAATGGATCGTTGAGACCGAATCCTGCGGTAATCAGGTTGATTGGCCGTTGTATTGTTGTAACCAAAAATCCAGGTAAAATTAACAGCGTCAGACAAGCTGTGCTTACCAGATAATTGCCCAGCGTAAAGACTTCTCGAAAAATAATTTAAAGCCTGGTTCTTAACATCATAGCCAAGTGCATCCTCGGTTCCGGTGCGCTGCGTTGATTGGTTCTGTCCTTGTTGATTATAAAAATTTCTGAATTCAATTCTGTTGGATGGACTAATAGTCAATGTAAAATTAGCAACTGCCCCCACCCTGTTGGTCTGCGTAAACCTGACATCGTTGTATCTGTATCTTGGAGTGCTTTTTTGTCCAGCCTCGGAGAAAACATCGTAGTAATTCTGGCTTAACTCCAGAAGTTGGTTCGTCTGCGTGTAGCTAAGTGAGGTGATATTGTCTAATCTCATCCCACCTATCCGTATACTCCTGGAGAAATCCAAATTCGCCCTGAAATCAGGAGATGCATTTAAGTTTCTGGTGCCCCACGTATTTGGTAACATTCTTGTAGCACCGACCAATTTGTTTTGCTCACTTGGATCTGAAAGCGATAGGGTCCGCAGGTTTACATTTGGAAATTTATCGGGTAATTGCCGCGTACCATCATCCATGCCCAACCAATCCATCCGCCCTTTCTCCTGTCCAAGGGCTACATTTTTACCCGTTGTGCCAGGCCGGAAACTTCCCGATACAGAAAGTGTCAATGCATTTTCTTCCACCACACTTTTTGTGTAGATACTGATATCCGCTCCCGCAAATTCTCCTGGGAGTTCGGGAGAACCCGATTTATAAACAAGCATTCTATCAAGCATGCTGCTTGGAATCATATCAAACGCAAAAGCCTTCGAGTCGATTTCAGAGCTCGGAGCAATTACACCATTAAGCATAACCGTACTGTATCGTTCACTCAATCCCCGTACATTCACAAAACGATTATTAACTATTGTTACGCCGGGCAATCGCTTCAGCACCTGGGCGGCATCCCTGTCTTGTGACATCGAGATCTGTTGGGATGAAATTCCCACAGCGACCAAATCATTTTTTCTGAGCTCGGTGATTACTGCGTAATCCGTATTCGTAATTTTAGTGCCAGACACAACAACTTCCGTGAGTTGCTGACTTTCCTCCACCATTTTATGGTTGACGACTGTGGTTTGATCCGGATAAACAGTAACGTTTTTGAGCGTATCTGTTTTGTAGGAAATGAATGACAATACAAGGTCGTGATTGCCAGCCTTTATATTGGATATTTCGAAATCACCATTTATATCCACACTTGCTCCTTGTGTAGTACCGGCGATATATACATTGGCGCCAATAATACCTTCTCCTGTTGAAGCGTCTTTAACATTTCCCTTAATGGTGCCCACTTGGGCGAAAACATTGAGGGAAACCGAGAGCGCAAATAGCGACAAAAGTAATCTTCGCATCATATGAATTTAATTTGATGCAAAGGTCTCCCTATAATATTACTTCATGCCTACGCATTTGTTACCAAATTGTTAATAGAGAAAATACCGGGATCGGGCTACCAAAGGGTGATTAGGGCTATTTCATGCAGCGATGATTATACCTCCAACATTCAATGCCTTAACAAGGTCTGAAGAACTTTAATATGGCAAAATGCGGGTGAGGCAAAATGAAATGGCTTCTTATTTCGGCTTCTCGAAATTCTATTTGTTGATAGGCACCCTATTGAGGATGGCTTTAATTATATCTGATGTGCGCACATTGTCAGCTTCGGCCTCGTAGTTGAGGATGATCCGGTGATTCAGAACATCACGCGCCACCTCCTTGATGTCTTCAGGCAAAACATAATCTCTGCCGTCCATATAAGCTAGCGCCTTGGATGTAAGATTAAGATTTATGCTGGCGCGGGGGGAGGCGCCAAACTGTATGTATTGAGCCTCTTCGCTTAACTTATAATCAAGCGGATTGCGTGTAGCGTATACCAACTCAATGATATAGCGTTCGAGCGATTCCGAGATTTTAACCTGGTTGACCTGATTGCGTATGGAAAAAATGTCTTCCTTGCTGAGCACTGTGCCCACGGTAAAATCAAATTGCATGTTGGAAATCCTCCGCATGATTTCCATTTCCTGGTCTTTCGTGGGATAGTCCACAAACACCTTCATCATAAAACGATCTACCTGTGCTTCTGGCAAAGGATAAGTCCCCTCCTGGTCAACGGGGTTTTGGGTAGCCATTACCAGAAATGGCTTATCCAGCGTAAAAGTCGTTTCACCAATAGTCACTTGCTTTTCCTGCATGGCTTCCAACAACGCCGACTGTACCTTGGCAGGGGAACGGTTAATTTCATCAGCCAAAATAATGTTTGCGAAAATCGGTCCTTTCTTCACTTCAAACTTCCCGTCTTTCTGGTTGTAAATCATCGTACCAACCAGATCAGCAGGAAGGAGATCCGGCGTAAATTGAATGCGTTGAAATTCAAGGTGCAACACCTGCGCTAAGGTGCTTATTGTAAGGGTTTTGGCAAGACCGGGCACACCTTCCAATAAAACGTGCCCATTGGTGAACAACCCAATCATGAGCCGATTCACCATGTACTCCTGGCCAACCACTACTTTGGCCATTTCGGCATAAACCTGTTTTATTTTTTCTTTGTGTTCCTGCAGTTTTTCAATAGTTACTTCCATGCAACAATTCCTATTTATAGACGCCAAAAATAGCGTAATTATTGCCAAATAGGTTGTGAATTTTTCATAGAAAGTACATTATGTTGTCAAAAGGCTTGTCCAGAACATTTGTTGTTGGAGATATTCATGGCGCCTATAAGGCTCTTCGGCAGTGTCTGGAGCGATCCCAATTTGATTTCGAGAAAGATTTCTTGATTTGTTTGGGTGACGTTTGCGATGGATGGCCTGAAACGAAATTGTGCATTGATGAATTACTAAAAATTGAAAATCTCACTTATATTCTTGGCAACCACGACATTTGTGCATTGCACTGGATGACCTACGGCAAAGCCGACCGTATCTGGCGATCCCGACAGGGCGGAGAGGCCACTATCCAATCTTATAAGCAAGGATTACCAAACCAACATATTCGGTTTTTGAGAAAGGCCCTTCCCTTTTTTTTAAACATGAACAAACTATTTGTGCACGCCGGGATTGACCCGCAAATGGAACCGGAGGAACAAACCCTGGAAACGCTACTGTGGGACAGGACGCTCGCCAGAAAGGCCCTTAGTCAATATGACAATAATATTAATTATAGACTTACCGCATACGATGAGGTATATGTGGGTCACACGCCTATACCGGCACAAAAACCGATATACTCCAGTGGTGTTTGGTTAATGGATACCGGCGCTGGCTGGTCCGGCGTGTTATCCTTAATGAACATCGACACAAAAGAAGTTTTTACAAGCGACTTCGTGCACGATCTTTACCCTGAGGAAGTAGGGAGAAAAAAATAATTGAATTCAGAAGACAACAATTTTGAGGCCTCGCGGATTCGAAATGTAGGAGTTGATCAGATTCTGGACCGTCCTGGTTTCATAACTCCTGCTAACATAATGCATTGCCGATTCAAAATCAGTTATGGCAGCTTCACGATCAAAGAATCCAAAACCTACATAAGTTCCTTTCTCAACAAGCACTAATGATTGCTCTTCCTTGTGCCGGCCTTTACCGATAATGGCAACTGTTTCTCCTTCGTCGTTAAATGCCTGTATGGCTTTCTCCACGCGTTTGTTATATTTTTTGGTGGATTCGATGCCCATGCAGGCTCCGCGGCAAGTACCTGACTGGTAGTCAAAGCATAGACCCTTTGAAATCTGCAATCCGCTTAGCTTTGGACAGAGATCAAAGTCATGCACTTTCTCCCATAAAAAGTTCCATGCCTCCCCCTTCGAACTAAACCTAACTAAGGGGCGAGAGCCCTTGGCAACAATATTAATTGAAAACCGGAGGAACCCATTCCTGTCCTCATAATCAAAGATCCCCCACTCTTCCACCCTGGCTTTCTGCGCCTGATTGTATTTTGGCCATAGCCTCCTGATTTCCTGCGATTCCAGGACTAATGCGATCAACTCATTCCCCGTTAATTCATAACGAACATGATGTATCTCATTTCTTATTCTGGATCGACTCCATTCGCGGGCATCACCTGTGAAATGTCCTGCTATTCTTTTTTTAATGTTGATGGCCTTTCCAACATATATCACTACACCTCTTGCGTTTTGGAAATAATATACTCCGGGAAGCGCAGGCAGCCTGTCGAATTCTTCTTTGGGAAGATTGGGCGGAAGAATCGTCTCTCCTGAGTTGCGTTTTAACGCTTTTGCGATATAACCATCGCGATCGCGTCGCAAAAGTTGATCAAAAACTTTGACTGTCGCCGCGGCATCGCCATCCGCCCTATGGCGGTTGACTACCTTTATTCCCAAACTTTCTGTCAGGCTCCCGAGACTGTACGATCTTAAACCCGGAATGATTTTGCGGCTTAAACGGACGGTGCAAAGCTTCTTCGATTGCCAGCTGATGCCAACTTGCTCAAATTCCTTCTTCAGAAAGGAATAATCAAAATGAGCATTATGGGCCACAAAAACTTTCCCCTCAAGCCACTTGAATATTTCATCCGCAATTTCCTCAAACGCGGGTGAATACATGACCATCTCGGATGTAATACCGGTTAACCCGGTAATATAATGCGGAATATTCCTACCAGGATTAACAAGCGAATGAAAGGAATCCGTAACCTGAATGCCATCGTGATGGTAAATTGCCACTTCCGTGATGCGATGGTCTTCAGCGTACCCTCCAGTCGTCTCTATATCAACAATCGCGTACATTGCCATGTAAGTTAGAATTTGACTTCTGAACCAAAAAGCGGAACTTGAGGCAAATTTAGATCAATTTGTAATGAACGGAATTGTTAGGTTTCTTTTGTCCGGTGCAGCCGTTTTATTAACGGCGTACCTTCTTCCGGGTGTCCATGTGGAGCATTATGGATATGCTCTTCTCGTCGCAGCGGTGCTTTCTCTGGCCAATGCAATTGTAAAGCCCATATTGGTGGTTTTCACCATACCCATTACAATTCTAACCCTGGGTTTATTCCTGCTCGTGATTAACGCCGTAATTATTCTCCTTGTCGAACATCTAACTCCGGGATTTGACGTGGATGGATTCTGGTGGGCCCTCGCTTTCAGTCTGATTCTCTCCATTTTCAATAGCATCTTTACAGATCTATTAAAGGATAAACGCAATAAAAATTCTTGAGTAAAACGAACTTCTTACAGCGTATGGCATCTGCCCTGCAGGAGGATATCAAATTCAAAATGCCGTGAGGTAAACAGCACCAGTAACTCACCCGGGCAAAATGCCCGGGTTGAGTGGTTGTTTGATCAGACAATCGCCAACTATTCCTGTAAACGGAAATTTTGTGCAAGCAACAAGTGAGGCTCTTCGTATCGCGGGCCTGTTCATTGACCGGATCTTACAGCGCATATTGCTGTTATTCCTTTCGAATCTTAAATTATAAATCAGTCCAAGTTTTTGTTCGATTCTGTCGCTACCTGGTTATGGACAATTCCAGCCAGCTGAACGTCTAGATCTTTCCTTGCCAAAAGTGTCGTTCCACCCAGCGATTTGCCCAACTGCCGTATCTTTTCATCAACTTCATCAGAAAGCAAAACAACAGGACTATTCCGGTTTATAGAATTGGTTCGTATTGACCTAGCCAATTCAAGCCCTGTGACGACAGGCAGGTCGGTGCCGCAGATTATAACATCGAAATGTTCAATTCGCGAGGTTAGGAGCCCATCCAAACCAGATTCAGCATAGCGCACAACGGGGTTGCAACTGCTAAGCACCGACTTAATTTGATCAACTGTGTTATTCTGCCTGTGAACTACAAGAATCTTCATCGTAATTATGCTCCCCCATGTACCATAATTCATCCCCAAACCAGATGGGAAAGTTCGTACAGGGAAAAGATCTTTTTTTCAAAAATCAGTATAAGCAAGCTTGCTGCCCGAACTTGGGAATGACAAAAAAAGCGCGCATCATAAAAGCGAAGCAGTTTTTGAACGACACCACCCCGAAAAAACGGGTTGTAAATTAGTACAATTGTACTACTTAGAATTTTTGCAGATTACAACACCAAACCGATTTCGTAGGCATATTTCACTAACCCAACGATATTGTTTACACCTACTTTTTCCATGATGTTTACCCGGTGGTTTCGAACCGTATTTTCACTGAGAAAAAGTCTTTGTCCGATTTCTTTCATTGTTAGTTCCTGGCAAACTAATATCAGAATTTCCTTTTCACGGTCGGTTAATGCTGCGGGCCCGAAAAGAGGTCTCGGTTTTCTTCTTTTCTCTTTCACATTCTTTCTCAGTATTGATGCGACCAGATCATTGTGATAGAAATCTTTTTCTACAACGGCATAGATAGCCCTCTCAAGTTCTTCCGGTTCTGTGTTCTTTAATAAAAACGCGTGTACACCCATATCCATCATGCGAAGTATGAATCTTCCGCTATCGTGCATTGTGAGGATAATTACCTTAACATCGGGATACTTTTGTATGATGTTTTCACAAGTTTCAGCGCCATCCATGACAGGCATTTGCAAATCCACAATGGCCACATCGGGCGCATCATGTTTGATGAGCGCCAACAGCTCTTTTCCATTTCTTGCCTCCATCACTTCATCTACCTTCTTGAACGTACGAAGTAAGGTGACCAACGCTTTTCGAAACAGCGTGTGATCATCCGCGATGTAAACTTTGAACGTTTCTTTCATAGCAACATGGTTACTTTGATTTTGCGTCTCTTATTCCCATGGCAATCAAAACAATTTAGCATTCAGCCCTTGGGCCCGAGTTCCCATTCCAAAAGGTCCCTATTCGTTTTGTTATGTCCACCTGGTGAAGCTACTATTTGCTCATCATCTTCAACAGCGTTTCTCCAGGTAAAATTGATTCTTATCCTTTGCCATAACTTTCACAATCCCATTGCTCTCATTCGCATTCCAGCCTGTAGGCTTATTTTTAGAATTCTATCACAAGCCTCAGCTTGAATTTTTCGGCATCTGTAGTCTTCATGGTAGGTATAACATCCAGGTGAATGTATTGAAATATTCTTGATCAAATTTTTTGCTTTGTACCTGACGCCTATCTTTGATCGTCCAAAAAAAGTCTCAATGAGAAAAGATAATCTCTCTAAACTGACCAAAAGCGTGCATACCGGGTCGCCAGGTGATGCCCAATTCAAGGGGATCGTTACCCCTATTTTTCCTTCTTCAGCCTACGACTATGAGGGTGTCGATTCCACACGTTATCCGCGTTATTTCAACACTCCAAATCAAAAAGCCGTTGCCGAAAAAGTAGCTGCATTGGAAAATGGAGAGGACGGCCTGCTCTTCAGCTCAGGTATGGCCGCCATTCTTACGTCTCTTTTCGCGATGATGAAAAAAGGCGACCATGCCATCTTTCAAAATGATTTGTATGGTGGAACTTTTCATGCTGTAATAAATGAGTTGCCACGTTATGGTATCGATTATACAATGGTGGATGCTTCAGATTCCCGCAATTTCGAAAAAGCTATTCGTCCGGAAACGCGCATCATTTACATTGAAACGCCATCAAACCCAACGCTAAAGATTACAGACATCAGGGCAGTTGCCGCTATCGCAAAAAAGCACAGTATTATAAGTATTATAGACAATACGTTCGCATCACCTGTTAATCAAAATCCAATCGATTTTGGAATTGATATTGTGACCCATAGTGGCACCAAGTATATCGGAGGGCACAGTGATCTTTGCTGTGGCGTTGCAGTAGCCACCAAGGCGATCATCCAAGAAATCTGGCAAAGCGCAATCCATTTCGGAGGATCGTTGGATGCGCACACATGCTGGCTTGTTGAAAGAAGTTTAAAAACAATTGTGCTACGGGTTCGTCAGCAGAATCAAAATGCATTAACCATTGCGCAATTGCTACAGTCCGATTCGAGAGTTGGCCATGTTTATTATCCAGGTCTTCCGGAGCACCCCCATCACGCACTGGCCAAATCACAGATGCCTGGAGGATATGGCGGAATGTTATCCTTTGAAGTAAATAGCGATGCTCATTTGTTTATGAGCAAACTGAAGTTGATCCGACGGGCAATCAGTCTGGGGGGAGTAGAATCTACGGTGACTTCCCCTGCAAAGACCTCGCACGTAAAAATGACACCTTCCGAACGAGCCTCCATAGGCGTAACAGATAACCTTGTTCGGTTTTCCGTAGGAATTGAAGACGTAAAAGATCTTATACATGATATTCAACAAGCATTAGCATAGCCCATGATCTCCGTACAAAAAGCAATCCAACAACACATAGATATCCTGGTAGATTTTCAGCAGCGTCTCGCATTCGAAACCGAGAATGTCATTTTGGATGCCGGGACGCTTAGAAAAGGAATGAAAGCGCTGTTTGACGATCCCTCAAAGGGTGTCTACTATGTTGTCAAGGAGGAATCCGAAATCATAGGCTGTCATATGATAACATACGAATGGAGCGACTGGCGGAACGGAACAGTATGGTGGCTTCAGTCCGTGTACGTACAAGAAAGCCACCGCAAAAGAGGTGTCTTCAAAATGATGTATGACAATTTGATTACCATCATTAAAAATGATCCTCAGCTTGTGGGGTTGCGGCTGTATGCCGATAAAACAAATGAACGTGCCTTAAAAGTTTATGAAGCAATGGGCATGAACGGATCTCATTATACCGTGTTCGAATGGATGAAGTGATCAAAAGAGACCTTTGTTTTTATTCAACTTCAACCACCATCTCAATCTCAACAGTGATATTCATAGGAAGTGCGCCAGCGCCCATCGCTGCACGTGCATGTCTTCCTTTCTCGCCAAATAAAGAAACCATTAAGTCGGAGCATCCATTAATAACTTTGGGCTGGTCTCCAAAATCAGTTGTACAGTTAACCCACCCGTTCACTTTCACGATACGCTTTACCTTGTTGAGGTCACCCAATTCGGATTCTAGTGTTGAGATTAACCCAATGGCCGTCAACTTTGCTGCCTCGTAACCTTCCTCGATGGTTAGGTCCTTCCCTACTTTGCCCGTAAAATATGACCCATCGGCACGTACTGGCCCATGCCCAGAAAGAAACAGCAAATTTCCGGCACGTACGGCCCTTACATAATTTGCGACAGGCTTCGCCGGAGGAAGCAGCTCTACGCCCAGTTCCTTCAGTTTTTCGTCAAAATCAATATTCTGTGCCATCGACGCAAAGCCTAGGAGAACGACAAAGAAAGTAATTATGGTTTTTTTCATGCTTATGGGATTTTTGGATCAATCGAAAAACAAGTTGAGCCCCAAAAAAAGGCTCATCAATATTAACAGCAATTTAATAGATTTGACAAGCAAAAATAGACACGATGCGTTTTCTGGTAACCAGATAATTGTCAAAATCAACTCACCTATGCCACCAAAAGAAAAAATCCGCTGCGGCTGGTGCCTGAAGTTTGAGCAGT
>JAOUDZ010000064.1 GCA_029858965.1 Cyclobacteriaceae bacterium | reverse complement strand
TTTTCTATTTTTTTTCAAAAGGGCATTACTTTTTTTATGGCGTATGTCGGTATAGTGCTGTGGCTTTTCAATCTAGCGAAATCAAAACGAATTAATACCCAATGACTGGAAATCAAAGGACTAAAGGAAGTGCATACTAGCTCCGTGCAAGAACCGATTAAAGGTGTGCTCCCCCAAATCACTGTTAAAATCGGGAATCGGGTGAAAACTATTCTTATTCAGGAAATTAGCTGGATTCAGGCGGACGACTATTGCGTGCCTATACACACGGAGAAGGAGATCAACCAGCACCGAACGGAACGGCTGGATATTTCAGGATAACCTTTTATGGAATGAATGATGAGGGATACAATTGGATTGGCGAGTGGGTAGACAAGCCAGAAACGTTCACATACCCTACATCGAAGATTTTCTGTCGTCGGCATTGAAATGCATGAAATTATCGGCAATGATGGATTATACGTGGAGACAAAGGAAAAAAACTCAACATTCTTTGGTTGCTTACCATGCGATCTATATCTTAGGCTAGTACGCTTATCACTTTAATCTTTGTTTACCAATATTTAGTGCCGTTAGCATTGGATCTTTGTTTATATGAAAATTATCTCGTTGGCTTTCTTTGTTACCTTGCTTTGGGTTGGATGCGACAACAAGAAAAGTGAGGAACCGGTCAGACGACCAAATGTCCTTTTTATCCTGGTCGATGACCTGGGCCTAAGAGATTTAGGTTGTACAGGCAGCACGTTTTATGAAACTCCTAATATTGATAGACTGGCCAGCGAGGCGTTCATCTTTACCCAGGGATATGCAGCCAGTTGTGTTTGTAGTCCCTCCAGGGCGAGCATTCTCACTGGTAAATTTACAGCAAGACATGGTATTACGGATTGGATAGGCGCTGAATCAGGAATTGAGTGGCGAAAGAACAACCGGCATGATAGGTTATTGCCAGCCGGTTATGTTCACAACCTGCCTGCTGCCGAGATCACGTTGGCTGAAGCCATGAAATCGGCCGGCTACAAAACCTTTTTTGCGGGTAAATGGCATTTGGGTGCGTTGGGTTCTTATCCCGAAGATCATGGCTTTGATATCAACAAAGGGGGCTGGGAAAAAGGGAGTCCAATGGGTGGCTATTTTTCGCCGTGGGTCAACCCTAAGTTGGAAAACAGAAAGGATGGTGAAAATCTTTCCATGAGGCTTGCCAACGAAACCGCAGCGTTTATTAAGTCGCATAAGGATTCCAGTTTTTTTGCTTTTCTGTCTTTTTATGCCGTTCACGGCCCCATTCAGACCACGCAGGAAAAGTGGCAAAAATACAGGGCAAAGGCGGAAGCACAGGGCATTGCTGAAATGGGATTCAAAATGGAACGCAATCTGCCCATACGTACAATTCAGGATAATCCCATCTATGCAGGACTGGTCGAGAGCATGGACGATGCTGTTGGCATCGTGTTGAATGCGCTTAAGGAATACGGTATAGCAGAAAATACCATGGTAGTCTTTACATCCGACAACGGCGGTGTAGCTTCCGGCGACTCTTTTTCGACAACGAATCTTCCGTTGCGCGGTGGAAAGGGTTATCAATGGGAGGGTGGAATACGCGAACCCTATTTTATAAAAGTACCGTGGCTGCAAACAGGTGGTTCAACGTCGGATTATCCGGTTACAGGAACTGATTTTTATCCCACTATTCTAGATTTGGTTGAGATTGATCTGCTACCTGAACAACATGAAGATGGCATTAGTTTGAAACCGATTCTTGAAGGAAAGACTTTGCCGGACCGAACCCTGTTCTGGCATTATCCCCATTATGGAAATCAAGGTGGTGATCCATCCTCGATCATCAGAGAAAAGGAATGGAAACTGATTCACTATTGGGAAGATGGCAGAGACGAACTTTACAACCTTTCACTGGACGCTGGTGAGCAACAAAATGTGTTAGATGATTTTCCTGAAATAGCTTTGCGTTTAAGTAATAAACTTGATGCCTGGTTGAAAGAAGTTGACGCTAAGTTACCAACACCCGATGGAGCATACGATCCAGGACTGGCAAATCAGCAGCATCAGAAAATCTTAAGGGAAAGATGGCCTGCTTTGGAGCAACAGCGCTTGGAAATGCTAAAAGATGGGTTTATGCCTAACGCGGATTGGTGGGGAAGCCAGGTCACAAAAGACTGAAGTGTTTTTTGGTGTAAAAGAATCCAAAAAAGGTCACGCCCAGTCGGAATAAGTGCATTTATGTTGTTTTTGCATGGTGCCGTAGCCGGTATTTGGTACTGTCACAATCCAACCAATACTTATCCAACTTGACTGATCAAATTTTATCCCTATTTTGGGACCAGCTATATCCCAATCTCTATGGTAACGTTTGAAGATGCAGCTGATGAAGGATTCAAAGTTGATGTTTAAAATTTATGAGTAGCAGGGCCAGAAGTGTTTTGTATGCCGTACTGATCCTCCTGACCAGTGTTTTGGTTGGAACTATAGGCTATGGCTTGCTGGAGGGTTACAGCGTCGTGGATGCCTTGTATATGACCATGCTCGTTGTGTCAACGGTAGGATTTGGTGAGGTGTCGCCATTGTCGCCCAAGGGCAAGGTGTTCAGCAGCATTTACATGCTGATTAATCTGGGTATTTTTGCCTATATCGTTTCGGTCATCAGCCAGTACATGTTTGAAGGGGAGTTCAAAAAAATATTTAGTACTTTCATTTTTAATAAAAAGCCAAACAAATTGACAAATCATATTATTGTCGTAGGATTCGGGAGAACCGGGGCCAAGACTTGCGATGAACTACTAAAAAGCAAAAAGAAGTTTATCCTCATAGAGAATCACAAGGATGTCTTAACAACCCTTCCGGAAAAGCCGTCCTTTCAGGTGATTACCGATGATGCTTCGAAAGAAGAGGTCTTGCTTGAAGCCGGAATCAAAGATGCCAATTCTTTAATTATAACCCTTCCGAACGATGCTGAGAACATGTTGATATGCATTACAGCGAAGGGCATAAATCCAAATATTAACATTATTGCGAGGGCTTCTGAAGAGAGTGCTGAAAAAAAATTATATCGTGCCGGAGCGACCAAGGTAGTCAAACCATTCGCACTGGGTGGGATTCATATGGCCCATCTTATCACCCAGCCGTATGTTATCGAATTTCTGGAGATATTAACGGGGATAACGGGACAGGACTTAAGACTGGAGGAATTTGCGTTTCAGCAGCTAAAAGGGGAGTATAAAAACAAAACCATAAAGGAACTTGATATCCGCAGCCGCACAGGGGCAACTGTACTGGGTATCAAAGACAAGCTAAAGGGATTTATTTTTGATCCTAATAATGAAACAGTGATAGGCGATGGTGATGTGCTCATCGTGCTGGGTTCTGTTGATAGTCTGAAGAAATTCGATATGTATTGCGCTTAGGAGTCCCTATACCTACCGCTACGATAAAAAATGTCTGGCGTCTGCGAATTTTGCGAACTAGGCGTTTGGCGCCTTTGGTTACATTACTCACCTGCCACCCGGTGGACAATGCTCTTTAAGATAGCTTGTGAACAATGTTCGTAAATGTTCATTGGTTCCTTCACCTTCAGCGATGCTGTGTGTCCTGTTAGGGTAGGACATGAATTGAAATTGTTTGTTGTATTTGATGAGTTCGTTAAGCAGCATTTCAGCATTTTGATAATGAACATTGTCATCTCCTGAACCGTGGATGTAGAGCAGGTTGCCCTGCAAATTTTTGGCATAGGTAAGAGGAGAGCCATTGACAAAGTCAGCCTTGTTTTCCTGCGGCAGGCCCATGTACCGCTCTTGGTAGATATTATCGTAAGTAAGCTGGTTGGCCACTGCGGCGATAGCGATGCCGGTCTTGTAAATTTCAGGATATCGAAACATCAGGTTCAGCGTAGCCGAGCCGCCACCACTCCATCCCCATACGGCAATTCTCGAAGGATCCACAAACGGCCACTTTAGTATTTCTTTTGCCGCCGCTGCCTGATCCTCAATATTTAAGACACCGATTTTTCTATAAATTGACTTACGCCATGCCCTGCCTTTTGGTACGGGGGTCCCGCGGTTGTCAATCGAGATATAAATATATCCGTCAGCACGCATATCGCCAGCGTACAGTCTATTATTTGATGCACCATACTTGTCTTTAACGTGTGCGGTTGCTGGTTCAGTATAGACATAAAATAGAATAGGATATTTTTTGGCAGGATCGAAGTTGTAGGGCTTTACCATCCACCCGTCCATCTCAACCCCGTCTGCGGTATTTATCTTAAAAAACTCTGTCGTCTTTTCGCCTGTGGCGGCAGCAATGCGCGAGGCTATGCTTTCTTTTTCGGACAGTGGTTTGTGCAATGGTAGGCTAACGAGTTCACTAAGCGGCTTTGTGTTGATGTTGCTGAAGGAATGCTGGGCGAATTTTGCAGCAGGGGAGATGCTGTAATCGTGGGTGCCAGCCAATCCAGCTGGCGTAATCATTTCGAGTTTCCCTTTCCCATTGAGTTTTGCACGATACAAATATTGCTGCGTAGCGTCGGCGGGCGAAGCCAGAAAGTATACAAATCCATTTTTCTCATCAATAGCCTCTATGGAAATTACATCGAAGTTCCCGGTTGTGACCGGGGTTTCTTTGCTGCCGTCACTTTGCATGCGATAGAGATGTCGCCACCCGTTTTTATCGCTGCTCCATAGAAACTCCTTTCCACTGCCAAGCCAGTACACAGGGACTCTGAAATCAATACTGCGTTTGTCGTCGCCGGGAATAATGACATCCACCCAGGCTTCGTCTTTATCACTGCTGATCACAACTGTACTACCATTGGCTGCGCTGCAACGAAGTAACTTGCTCTCGTTTTGCTTGCGATTCAGCTGCTGAACGAGTAATTCATTTGTGCCGGGAATATATTCAAGGCGTACGAGGTAATGCTGTTGCGGATCACCATCAATTTTCATCCATGTTATTTTTGAGGTCTCCACGTCGATGACGCCAATGCGGCTAGGCGATGGATTTTGTCCCACCTTAGGGTATTCAATCGGTATTACCCTCGAATAAATGGAGTCAGTATTATTGATGATAAAGAAGTCGCGTGTATCCCGCGCATCCAGCTGCCAGAACGCAATAGATTTGCTATCCGGACTCCACCGAAATCCGTCGCGGCAGGAAAACTCTTCCTCATATACCCAGTCAAACGTGCCATTTATGAATTTTCGATTACCATCTGTAGTAAGCTGTTTGATGGTATGGGTAGCCAGGTCTTCAACGTACAGATTGTATTCACTTACATAGGCAACCTTGCTGCCGTCGGGTGAAAATTTGGCAAACATCAGCGATGATGCTGGCCGGGAACTCCCCAACTTGACCAACTTATTGTCTGACAGTGTTAGCACCCAGTAGTCGCCCCGTGTGTTGATGCGCCAAACACGCTTCGCATTGGTGTAAATCAGCAGTTTGTTATGGTCATTGGAAACAATATAATGGTCTATTTGCAGGGGAATGCGTTGGCCTTCAGGTGTAAGCTGTTGCTTATTGACGAGCACTTTTCGTTCAATGGCAGGCAATGTATACTGAATGATTTCATTTTGCTCTATAGCATAGTAGGCATTTCCATCTGCTGACCATTTGATATCTCCTAACTGCGCATGCGCAACAAACACGATGGTGCAGAGGACTGTCAGGATTAGTCCTTTAGTACGGTATGGGTCCATATTATCTTTTTATGTGATTTACGCTCAAAGTTAATCGTTGTACATAAATTCACAACAATCCAATTGCCTTGACCAGGGAATCACCCATTGTGGAGCAGAACAAATAAAAAGCCAGGCGGATCAATTGATCTGCCTGGCTAGGTATGCACCAATGACTTATATATTTTCTACTTTGTCAACGTGAGTGTTGCTTCTATCTTAATCAGAACATCAGGTGTACTTGGATCGTCATCTACGTCCTCCAATTCATCCATGGATATTGTGAGGTTGCAGTTGCTGCTCGTTAGGGAGTTTATTGTAGCAACCTCTTCATCTATGGTTCCGGCATCCAGCGTCAAAGTCTTTCCGTCCGCACTTAAACTCCAGGTACCGTCATCAGGACCACCAGCAAAATTTGAGTTGTATGTATTATTCGCATTAAAGCTAATCGTGCCGTCCAACTCATCCAGTAAGAGCACTTCGAAAAAGGCTATCGCAAAGTCAGCTTCTTCTGGTGTATATCCCTCGACGTTTACGAGGTAATCTTTCAATGACTGCGCCCCAACAGTAAAAACGAGATCCACGTTCGAAACAGTCCAGGTTCCTCCTACAAGATCAGATACAGGCGCCGGTGTGCCATCATCGCTACTACAACCAGCCAATAGGATGAATAGCGCTCCTATCAGCACTGGTAATCTCAGATTAGGTGTCATTTTCTTCATAATTATAACGTGTTTTATTTTTGTAATTTACGGTTTTTTCTCGAAGTAGGGATAAAGATATTCAGTAATTTTTTTACCCCGTAATAAGTGTAGCTCATCGAGCCATATTACGCTTGGTGGTATTAATTTTGCGTGGAATAACGCAAGACGGGTGTTGCTCCTGAATTGATACGCATCCTTTACGTAACCCAGTGCAAAGTCTTTGCTTTAACGGGATTAACAAACGGCGTATTATTTTGCTGGGACAAATCCCATTGTCGCTTGAGCTCGTGATACCAGCGCGCCTGTGCATCCGGTTCACCGAGTAGCATTAGTGTTGGTTTCGATTTTAGTCCCTCGCCCAGCTTTCTAAAAACACCAAGATCCTGGTGAATAAATTGTTTGCCCAGCTGGCGCAGTGGCCACCAGACGTATTTCACAAAATTGATTGAAGTAAAGAATATATGATTCAGCTCCGTCTCCTTTTCGTTGATGGGTGTGAGGCACGTGATCGAAACGACCTCATTTTTCCCTACCAGAATATGCTCCAATCGAATGCCTGGCAGTTGAAAGTTTATTTCTGTAGAAGTCCCACCTTTTAATATTGAATACCCTTTGGAGTTGGAAGATGGTTTATGCCTTGTCATCTTAAAACCCAAATCAACCGGCTCAAACTTTTTTTCTTTCAGTTTAAGATTCTTGGCTGAGCGCCAATACCATGACTGATGCACAAACGTTACGTGGGCCGGGTCGATCAATCCAATAACGGCATGATCAATGTCGGCTGGCATGATTACTTTTTCAACGAACAGAAATTTTTTGTCAGCAGGAATTAAGAGGTTGGGCAGGCGTGCTTCTGCGCCCTGCAATTGCGTTTTGTTTTGTGGAATATAAATCCAGATCGTGCCATTTATTTCCTTGCAGGGATACTGAAAGACCTTGATCTTCTTTGTATCAAATTTTTCGTCTGCAAGTGCGGGGATTCCGACACAGGTTCCGCTATGGTCAAACTTCCACCCATGATAGCAGCATTGAATTATGTTCCCATCATACCATCCTTGCGAAAGGGGTACGCCGCGGTGGGGGCAGTTGTCTTTGAGTGCGAAAGGCCTGTCATCTTTATCGCGCCCGAACAGAATACGTTCGCCAAGTATTTCTTTTCCAATAAGCTTTCCCTGTTTAAGGGAGGATCCATGGATGGCGAAATACCATAAGTTCTTGAGGAAGAGTGATTCTGTCATTCAAAATGCATTGGAGAAGCTCAAAGAAAGGGGTAAAGAATAAGTTTCCAAAATTACGGGTATGATTAACCAATCAAAAAATTTATATCGCTAAAGATCACTACAATCGTTTTCTTTACTTTAGTTCTTTATTTTTAATATTTTAATCCCTTACTTGAAACCAAACCTTTAAAAACTAATGAAAAGAAAACTACGCATGGGGATGATAGGTGGCGGCCCCACCTCTTTTATTGGCCCAATCCACCGAAAAGCAGCCGGTATTGACGGAGAAATTGAGCTGGTGTGTGGCGCTTTTAGTATCGTCCCGGGCGAATCCAAACAAACCGGGGAGGCGCTGTACCTTAACCCAAAACGGGTATATGAGACTTACCAGGAGATGTTTGAAGCCGAAAAGAATCTCCCTCCCGATCAGCGAATGGATTTCGTTTCTGTGGTAACGCCCAACCACGTTCATTTTGGACCGTCCAAAATGGCGCTTGAGAATGGGTTTCACGTAATTGTTGAAAAGCCTATTTCATTTAACCTCGAGGAAGCGAAGGCTTTACAAAAACTGGTTGCCAAAACAGGGTTAGTACTGGGACTCACGCATACTTATACCGGCTATCCCCTGGTGAAAGAGGCGCGTAGCATGGTGGCAGCTGGTAAGTTCGGAAAAATCAGAAAGGTATATGTTGAATACCCACAAGGCTGGCTTTCTACTTTGCTTGAGGGGACCGGGAACTTGCAGGCGTCCTGGAGGACGGATCCTAAACAATCGGGTATGGGTGGTGCGATTGGTGATATCGGCACCCACGCTGCAAACCTTGCGGAGTACATCACAGGCAAGAAAATAACAGAGATCTGCGTGATGTTGAACTCCGTCGTAAAAGGCCGTTTGCTGGATGACGACTGCTCTATGTTGGTAAAATTTGAAAATGGTGCTACGGGTGTACTCCTCGCAACCCAGGTTGCCGCCGGAGAAGAAAATAACCTTAACATCCGTGTATATGGAGAAAAGGGTGGGCTGGAATGGAAGCAGGAAGAACCTAATACGATGATTCTGAAGTGGTTAGACAGACCAAAGGAAATAATTCGCGCTGGCCAGGCATACCTGTCAGATGATGCCAAGAAATTTACAAGAACGCCAGCGGGACACCCGGAAGGGTATCTTGAGGCTTTTGCTAATATTTACAGAGCATTCACAAAGGCGGTCCGGGACTATAAACCGGGGAAGAAAATCAACCCGGCGAAATACGATTTTCCGGATGTGGCGGATGGTGTTCACGGTATGAGCTTTGTTCAGACAGCGGTGAAGTCAGCCACCTCAACGCGGAAGTGGACGAAACTAAAATAATCTCTGTCTTAAATAAATTTCCAACTAACCTTACTTTCTGTTAATGAAAACAATTAAAGGGCCCGCGATCTTTCTCGCACAGTTCATGGGTGATCAGCCGCCATTTGATAACCTGAAGACCATATGTAAATGGGCATCGTCACTGGGTTACGTAGGCGTGCAATTGCCGGGATGGGATCCTCGCTGCATTGATCTAAAGAAAGCCGCCGAGAGCAAAGATTATTGCGACGAAATAAAGGGCATTATTGAGTCGTGCGGTCTTCAAATCACGGAGATTTCTACGCACCTACAAGGTCAGCTGGTTGCGGTTCACCCCGCCTATAACGATATGTTTGATGGCTTTGCACCGAAAGCTTATCGCGGAAAGCCCAAGGAAAGGACGGCATGGGCAGTAGAACAGCTGAAGTTTGCGGCAAAAGCCAGCAAGAATTTGGGGTTAGCAGCATGTGCGACATTTTCAGGGGCGTTGTTGTGGCACACTGTCTATCCCTGGCCACAGCGCCCGACAGGGGTGGTTGAGGATGGCTTCAAAGAATTGGCCAAGCGGTGGTTGCCAATATTGAATGCTTTCGACAAGGCAGGAATAGATCTCTGCTACGAGATACATCCGGGTGAAGACTTACACGATGGCGTATCTTTCGAAAGGTTTTGGGAGGCCACCGGTAAGCACACACGTTGTAATATTTTGTACGACCCCAGTCATTTTGTGCTGCAGCAATTGGATTATCTCCAGTACATTGACTTCTATCATCAATTTATAAAGATGTTTCACGTTAAGGATGCCGAGTTCAATCCAACAGGAAAAAGCGGCGTATACGGTGGCTATCAGGATTGGGTCAACCGTCCCGGAAGATTCAGGTCTTTGGGCGACGGTCAGGTTGATTTCATTTCGATTTTCTCCAAGCTCACACAATATGGATACGATGGCTGGGCGGTCCTGGAATGGGAATGTGCGATCAAACATCCTGAACAGGGTGCAGCCGAAGGGGCACCTTTTATTAAAGATCATATTATCCGTGTAACTGAAAAGGCTTTTGATGATTTTGCATCAACCGGCAAAGACGCCAGGTTCAACAAGAAAGTTCTGGGTCTCTCATAAACGGATTTCCCTGAAAGCGATTTTTTAATTTGATTTCACTACTTAAAATTTAGAAAGCCCAATGAAAAAAGTACTTGTATTTATTGCCTTATTTGGCATTGCATGTGTGTCCATGACATCGTGTGGATCAAAAAAGGAAGCTGCTGAAGAATCAGCAGATGCTTACGATGATTATGAAACGGCAGAGCCCAAACAGGAATCTTCCGCGGATCTTATCGCACAAGGTCAGGTTTTGGTTGATGCCGGCGATTGCAAAACATGCCATCATCCAACCAATAAAATTATAGGCCCTTCACATACCGAAGTCGCCCAAAAATATGACTTTACCAAGGCAAATGTAAGTTTGCTGGCTGGCAAAATTATGAGTGGAGGCAGTGGCGTGTGGGGAGAAATTCCAATGTCACCACATCCTGATATTTCCATGGCAGACGCAGAGAAAATGGCTATGTACGTGCTCTCGCTGGATGGAGAAAAGCCTAAGGATTAAAGAAAAGCCGTTATTAAGCTGTTCATAAGATGTCCAACTGTCTCATTGAAACGGGATAGGTTGGACATTTTGTTCAGTCAGCAAACTACCGAGGTTATTGAATTCAACATACACGATTCGAAATGGGCTGAAATCGCAGAAAAAAGTAAGTTCAAAAACAAGGACTTGGTGAACCAGCCCGTGGATATTGCTTTCTGGAATTTTATCGACCGGTCGTAGTGCAGTGATATTAGGATCAGAAAGATAAAATGGGCCCAAGGCTCGTCCGCAAAAGCAAAGTTGCTTTGCTGTTAAGCACTACTGCACATCAATTGCTAATAAATGAGATCATACTTATTATTTCTAATACTTTCTTCTATGGTTTTTTCTTGTCGAGAACAGGAAAATCCCAGGATCCTTGTTTTTTCAAAAACGATGGACAACCGGCACGAGTCTATCGATGCAGGTAACTTGGCCATAATTACACTGGGTAGAGTCCATGGGTTTGAGGTGGATACCACAGCAGATGCATCCTTTATTAATGAGGAAAATCTCAAACGTTATCGCGCTGTTGTTTTCTTGAATACGACCGAAAATGTGCTCAATGTGGTGCAGCAAGCCGACTTCAAGCGATTTATCGAGGCAGGTGGGGGCTTTGTGGGGATTCATGCGGCAGCAGATACCGAATATGAGTGGCCGTGGTATGGAAGATTAGTGGGGGCCTATTTCAGCGGACACCCTGAGATACAAAAGGCGACAGTAAGAAAGGTAAAACCTTTTGGAAAAGATATTACGCCTGATAGCTGGACCCGAATTGATGAATGGTATAACTATAAAAACATTTCACCCGACATTACTGTGATTTACAACCTGGATGAATCCTCTTATCAAGGTGGGGAAAATGGGGAGAATCATCCGATTGCATGGTATCACGAATTTGAGGGTGGCCGATCTTTTTACACCGGCATGGGGCATGTAAAAGAAAGCTTTGCCGACACTTTATATCTCAATCATTTACTGCAAGGTATTACTTATGCGTTAGGCGATTCTCCATTGGACTATACGAAAGCAAAGACGAAACGCGCTCCCGAGGAAAACAGGTTTACGAAAACAATACTGGAATTTAACTTAAATGAACCAACGGAAATGGCAATTCTGCCGGATGGAAGAATTATGTTTCTGGAGCGAAGAGGGGATGTTAAACTATACGATCCCGTTGATGGCAAGGTGAACATCATCAATACGTTCAACGTTTCAACAAAATTTGAAGATGGCATGATCGGCCTTGCGATCGATCCCAACTTTGCGCAGAATCAATGGGTGTATATTTTCTATTCACATCCGGAGAAATCTGCTAACGTGGTTTCAAGATTTGTTTTTGCTGATAATAGGCTGGATATGACGTCTGAAAAACAAATTATTGAGGTTGCCACACAGCGGGAAGAATGTTGCCATACTGGCGGATCCATGTCGTTTGGGCCGGATGGAAATCTATATATCTCCACGGGAGACAATACTAGTCCCTTTGCGTCAGATGGCTTCAGTCCCTCAGATGAAAGGCCCGGACGGTCTCCCTTCGATGCGCAGAAATCGTCAGGGAATACAAACGACCTGCGGGGCAAGATTTTGAGAATACATTTGGAAACTGATGGCACGTATACGATTCCCGAAGGGAATCTGTTTCCCATAGGCGAAGAGAAAACCCGTCCCGAAATTTATGTGATGGGATGCCGCAACCCTTATCGTATTTCTATCGACGAAAAAACCGGATTTCTGTATTGGGGAGAAGTTGGACCCGATGCCGGAAATAATGATTCACTCCGTGGTTCTCGCGGATACGATGAAGTAAATCAGGCTAAGAAAGCGGGTAATTTCGGATGGCCACACTTTGTTGGGAATAACTATGCGTATGCCAAGTATGATTTTGCCGCTAAGAAAGCATTGAACATGTGGGATCCCGGTGCTCCAATCAACGAATCACCCAACAATACCGGAAAGCGGGAGTTGCCTGCTGTAAGTCCGGCATTCATATGGTATCCATACACCAATTCTGAAGAATTTCCAATGCTTAAAGAAGGCGGAAGAACCGCTATGGCAGGCCCCGTTTATTACAGTGAGAACTTTTTAGGTGTACCTACTGCCTTTCCGGATTATTTTGATGGTAAGCTTCTGATTTATGACTGGATCAGGAACTGGATGTTTTTGGTGAGCA
Source organism: Cyclobacteriaceae bacterium (assembly GCA_029858965.1). Taxonomy (GTDB): domain Bacteria; phylum Bacteroidota; class Bacteroidia; order Cytophagales; family Cyclobacteriaceae; genus Chryseolinea. The sequence continues at coordinate 11,727 of JAOUDZ010000064.1, read as the reverse complement.
TGGATCAACAGGGTTCCATTGAAGATATTGAACCCTTTATGCCAAATACCAAATTCAACAATATGGTAGATATGGCATATGGTCCTGACGGTAAACTGTATATGCTGGAATACGGTACAATCTGGTCCAGTCAAAACCTGGATGCGAGACTCGTTCGCATCGACTACAACGGCGGCAACAGGCCACCTGTCGCTCAACTCAGTGCAGATAAAACAGCGGGTGCTACCCCGCTCACGGTTACATTCTCTGCCAAGGGCACGTTCGACCCTGACGGAGATAGCCTAACGTATGAGCTGGCTGCAGGCGGGCAGGTAGTAACATCGAAGGATGGGAATTTCACGCTTACATTTGATGAGCCGCAGGCAATACATGCTAATCTCACTGTGAAGGACGACAAAGGCGGTAGTGGCTCGGCTCAGGTTCAATTGGTTGTTGGAAATGAATTGCCTGTAGTAACAATAACTATTACCCGAGGAAATAAGACCTTCTTCTTCCCAAGAACTCCGGCGAAATATGTTGTGACAGTGCAAGATAAGGAAGATGGATCAACGCTCGATGGTAAAGTGGCCCCGGGAGATGTAAGGGTTACATTTGACTATTTAAAAGGGTTTGATATGGCTATGATCGCCCAGGGGCACCAAATGCCCACCACTGAATTGCCCGGCAAGGTGCACATGGAAAAAAGCGACTGCAAATCGTGCCACGTTATCGATCAGAAATCTGCAGGACCTTCGTTCAAGGATATTGCTGCAAAATATAACGGGCAGACTGGAGCAATAGATTTATTGGCGGCGAAGATTATTAAAGGAGGAGCTGGGGTTTGGGGGAAGACTGAAATGGCTGCACACCCGCAGATCAGTGTTGAGGATGCAAAGAAAATGGTAGTGTACATTCTTTCACTTAACGATAAGAAGGTGGAAGTAAACTTACCGTTGGCCGGAACCGTAATTCCAGGTAGGGAAAATGATGGCGCTTACATGCTGACGGCAACGTATACTGATAAAGGTGCGGGTAAGGTCCGTGCCTTATCTTCATCCAATTCAATTGTATTGCGAAGTGCTTCGCTTTTAGCTGCCCAGGCTGATGAGTTACACATTGCCCGCAAAGCTATTTTCAGGAATAACTGGACGCTGGACAATGTCAGAAATGGCGCCTATGCCGTTTACAAGAATTTGGATTTGACGGGTGTTAGAAACGTATCCGTGACAACATTTATCCGCGATATGTATCAAAATCCTGGTGGGGATATTGAAGTCCGCCTGGATGCACCCGATGGTAAACTGATGGCAACTGTAAAAGCCTCAAGACCAGGGCTCTCCACACTTCCGTCAAAAATGGAAAATACTACCGGCTATCACGATTTATTCGTCGTATTTAAAAATCCGCAGGCAGTTGATAAATCTATGTTTTACTTTAACGGAATCCAACTCGAAAATTAATAGCCAAAATATTATTCCAAAGACCATGAAAAGAAGAGAGTTTGTGCAAAATGCCGTTGCCGCTGCAGGCATGTTATCCTTGCCTTTATTTCTGGAAGCTTGCAAAGAAAAGAGGGGATTGGGACTTCAGCTATACACTTTGCGGGATACGATTGACAAGGACCCGAAAGGCGTATTGGATAAAATTTCAGTTTTTGGTTACACGAAGTTGGAAACCAATGGTTATGCCAATGGAAAGATTTATGGAATGGACTTTCAGGAATTTGTAAAGTATGCCAAGGGCCTGGGGATGAAAGTGACCAGCGGTCATTATGGCCTGGACAAAATAAAGGGTGATACCTGGCAGCAAGCAGTTGATGATGCCAAAGAGGCGGGTCAGGATTTTATGGTTATGCCATTCATAGAAGAGATCGATCGTATTTCCCTGGACAATTATAAAAAAATATGCGATGATCTTAACAAGGCAGGTGAGTTGTGTAGTAAAAGTGGTATCCGATTTGGTTATCACAACCATGCTTTTGAATTTGATAAGATGGATGGAGAAGTAGTATACGATGTTATGCTCCAGGAGCTTGATCCCAAATATGTTGGTATGGAGATGGATATTTTTTGGGTGGTCAACGCAGGGCTTGATCCACTACAATACTTTGCCAAATACCCGGGCCGGTTTGAACAATGGCATGTTAAGGATATGGATAAAGATGATCGGAATAGAAATGCAGATATTGGAACGGGCACTATAGATTTCAAGCCGATCTTTGCCCAGGCGAAACTTTCCGGAATGAAAGAGTGGTATGTGGAACAGGAGACATATCCCGGTGACCCAATCGATAGCGTAGCTGCTTGCGCGAAATTTATGAAAACCATTCTTTGATTTTTGCTTTGTTGAATGGTTTATAATCAAGTGGCTGTTTTAAAGATTAGTAAATACGCTCAACTACCAAATAGACCAAATGAGAATAGTTAATTTTCTTCTTGCAGCAATGTTTTTGGTATTTGCTTTTGTGCAGATAAACGATCCCGACCCGGTGGTATGGATTCTGATCTATGGCGGTATGGCAGTAGTCTGTATCATGGCTATTTTTGAATTTTATGTTAGAAAATTCTTGATTGGCCTGTTGGCCGTTTTTCTGGTCTACAGTTTCTTCTATGTGCCGGGGGTCTTGGAATGGCTCCGTCATGATAATAAATCAGCCCTCTTTGATGAAGTAGCCAAAATGGAACATTTGTACATTGAGGAATCAAGGGAGTTCTTAGGCCTGATGATCTGTATTTCTGTGCTGTTATTTTATCTCTTGAGGGCATTAAAGTTTTCAAAACGATGATTTAAATCGATACCGTAACTATTTTGGGGAGACAGCACTGAAAGCTGTCTTTTCTTTTTAAATTCAACCTTATGAGAAATGTATTACTTTGCCTGCTTACGGCGGGCTTGCTAACATGTTGTACGAAGCCCAAGGAAAGAATACCACCCTCAATGTCTATGGAAACATCCTCTGGTAAGATGATCGTATATCAAATGATGCCGCGCTTATTTGGAAATAAAAACACAACAAATAAGAGATTCGGATCAAAGGAAGAAAACGGCGTTGGCAAGTTTAATGATATCAATGCCGCCGCACTTGGGGGTATTAAGGGTATGGGCGTAACCCACGTTTGGTACACTGGCATTATCGAACATACCTCGCTCACCGACTATACAGCCTATGGAATACTCCTGGACGATCCTGACATAGTAAAAGGAATAGCCGGATCTCCGTATGCGATAAAGGATTATTATGACGTTGACCCTGATCTGGCTGTAGATGTCTTAAATCGTATGGCGGAGTTTGAGCAATTGGTGGAGCGTACCCATGATCAGGGATTAAAGGTGATCATTGACTTTGTGCCCAATCATGTTGCCAGGGCTTACAAGTCTGATGCAAAACCGCCGGGCGTAATCGATTTAGGGGCTAAGGATGATACGTCCGTTTCCTTTTCGCCAAACAATAACTTCTATTATTTACCCGGGCAATCTTTCACTCCACCAAGTGATCTGCGCACCGCTAGTGTAGAGGGATTCGGCAAGAAGGATGGAAATTTTGAAGAGACACCGGCAAAAGTAACGGGTAACGATCAGTTTACAGCTAGTCCGAAGCTCACTGACTGGTATGAAACCGTGAAACTAAATTATGGAGTCGATATTCAGAACGGAAGAAAAACATATTTTGATCCTGTGCCTGATACATGGATGAAAATGAAAGATATCCTGCTCTTCTGGACAGATAAAAAAGTAGATGGGTTTCGGTGCGATATGGTTGAAATGGTACCCGTTGAATTTTGGAGCTGGGTAATCCCTCAGATTAAGGTTGTGAATCCTGATATCGTATTTGTCGCAGAAGTGTATAATCCAAGCGAGTATCGAAATTACATTGACAATGGTAAATTCAATTATTTATACGACAAAGTTCAGCTTTATGATTCTCTCCGCCTGCTGATCAGTGGCCAGCGCAGCACTACCGGTATAGATCAAATTCAGCAGAGCAATTCCGGGATCAATGGAAATATGCTTCATTTTTTAGAAAATCATGACGAGCAGCGCATTGCCTCTAATTTCTTTGCCGGCGATCCCTGGAAAGCGGCGCCGGCTATGGTGATCAGTGCAACAATAGATCGCGGGCCGGTCATGATTTATTTCGGGCAGGAATTTGGTGAGCCTGGTTTGGGGAATGAAGGTTTTCAGGAGGACGACGGGCGAACCACTATTTATGATTATTGGGGCGTCCCTCAACATCAAAAGTGGATGAATAATGGCAAATTCAATGGAGAATTGCTGAGCTTAGAGGAAAAGCAATTGCATCAATTTTACACGGATCTGTTAAACCTCGCTGCCAGCAGTCCCGCTATTGTGCAAGGTGATTACATAGACTTGACCGAGTATAACATCAACGCGGGTAACTTCAGTGAAAAAATCCATGCTTTCTTACGCTATTCAGGGGAAGAGCGCCTGCTCATGGTTACCAATTTTAGCCAGGTTAATCAGGACATAAAAGTTCAAATCCCCAAAGAAGCTGTTTCGGCATTATCGCTTGACCCCAACGGGATTTATATAGCGCGCGATTTGCTTTGGCGAGAGGTGGAAGTTGGTTTAAGCAAGGATTTTATGTTTGAAATGAAATGCAAACCTTACAGCTCCTTTATCTTTAAAATAAAATAGGTGAATGCAGATTTTCTTTCGACGTAGGGTTATGCGTGAATATGAACAGGCGGAACCTCCGGATTTGAATAATATTTCCGGTTTGGAGGTCCCCCCGCAACCAGCTGAGCTTAATGCCAGGCCTGCTCCGGGTGTGTTTTATTCCAGCAATAAAGGCAGCCCTTCATATGGGCGATTTGAGGGTAACCACCTTTCTCAACAGTGATCTAGAAATAAGTTAATCCATGATAAAGTTAAAAGGAAAGTCCCGTGTTATTATTGAAAATGTTCAACCTGAGATAGATCATGGGTTGTATCCTGCGAAGCGTACGGTTGGGGAGCGGGTGGATGTAACAGCAGATATTTTGGGGGACGGACATGATCATATTCGTGCTGTGCTTTTGCATAAAAAAGCAGGAGAAGATCATTGGCAGGAGACTGAAATGCGCCACATTAGCAACGACAGTTGGCTAGGTTCCTTTTATGTAACAGAAAAAGGACGCTATGTTTTCACAATCAAGGCATGGGTAGACCATTTTGAAACCTGGTACGACGGATTCAAGAAGAAAGCTGCAGCTGATGTTGATGTCCACCTTGAATTGCAGGAAGGTATTCAATTCCTAAAGATACTTTCAAAAGCGAGTGATGAGGTCCTGAAAGTGGCGATTCAGCAACTGAGCATTGAGTACACTAAGGCCAGGGACTACGTGCTCAGCGAAAATTTTGCCACGCTGGTGCATGCCTATCCGTTGGAGGACCATGCAACGTACTTCTCCAAAATATTAGAAGTTGTTGTCGAGCATTCGAAATCGAACTTCAGCGCGTGGTATGAACTTTTCCCACGCTCAGCCTCCTTGAAGGGCGAACATGGCTCTTTCAAGGATGTTGTGAAGCTTTTGCCGCGTATTTCATCAATGGGATTTGATGTTTTGTATCTGCCGCCCATTCATCCCATCGGTGAAGTTAACCGGAAAGGAAAAAATAATAATGTTGTTGCGGCGCCGGGTGAGCCGGGTTCGCCGTGGGCTATCGGCAGTATCGAAGGTGGGCACAAATCGATTCATAAGGAATTGGGATCATTAACGGATTACAAGAATCTTATTGCAGAAGCAAAAAAATATAACATTGATGTTGCACTTGATCTTGCCTTTCAATGTGCACCTGATCATCCTTACGTGAAGGAGCACCCGGAGTGGTTCAAGCAGCGCCCCGATGGATCTATTCAATATGCCGAAAATCCGCCCAAGAAATACCAGGACATTTATCCGTTCAATTTTGAAACTGAACATTGGATGGATTTATGGCTGGAATTGAAGTCAGTTATTACGTACTGGATAGAGCAGGGCGTGAAGATCTTCCGGGTTGATAATCCCCATACCAAGCCATTCCTATTTTGGCATTGGGTAATTGGTGAGGTGAATAATGAATATCCAGACATAATTTTCCTGGCTGAAGCCTTTACCCGGCCTAAGATTATGGCAGAACTTGGCAAAATTGGGTTTACACAATCGTATACGTATTTCACATGGAGAGTTGATAAAGATGAATTAACGCAGTACATGAATGAACTGGTGGGAGGCGCCGCGCGAAACTATTTTCGCCCTAATTTTTGGCCTAATACGCCGGACATTCTTCCGTACCATTTGCAGCATCAAAGTGAGAACATATTCATACTTCGGCTTGCGCTGGCAGCAACGCTTTCGTCAAATTACGGTATCTATGGGCCGGTATATGAATTCTATGAGAATAGGCCGGTTCAAGGCAAAGAAGAATATTTTGATTCTGAAAAATATGAGATAAAGCTTCATGATTGGAAGAAGACCAATCGAATGACAGACATAATAACCATACTCAATCACAGCCGTAATAATAATCCGGCTTTACAATCCACCTGGAACCTACAGTTTTGTCCCATAGGAAATGAAAACCTGATTGCGTATCTGAAGGCAACTGACGATTTATCGAACATCGTGCTCGTCGTTGCTAACCTGGATCCCACCAGCAAGCAATCCGGCTATGTACAATTGCCGAAGGCTAAGCTCAAATTAGGTGAGCATATTAACGTAAAAGTCAAGGATCTGATTACCGAAGAGCAATTCACATGGACACAGGAATGGAATTATGTTGAACTGGATCCATACAAAATGCCATTTCACTTATTTAGAGTAGAGCTATTCGAATCTTTTATGTAAGCAGGCATGAGTATGACCGTAAAAAATAATGACTCACTTTGGTTCAAGGATGCTATCATTTATGAAGTTTCGGTACGGGCATTTTTTGATAGCAATGGTGATGGTATTGGAGATTTCCAGGGATTAATACAGAAGCTTGGTTATCTCGAAGACCTCGGCATTAATACAATTTGGCTCATGCCATTTTTTCCGTCACCATTAAAGGATGATGGTTTTGATGTTACGGAATATTGTGATGTTCATGCTGATTACGGTACGCTCTCGGATTTTAAACAGTTCCTGAAAGATGCACACAGCAGAGGCATTCGCGTTATCACAGAGCTTATTCTCAACCATACTTCTGATCAGCACCCCTGGTTTAAAAGATCGCGCAGAGCGAAAGCGGGTTCACGATACCGTGAATTCTACGTATGGAGCGATACCACCGAGAAATATACTGAAGCGCGGGTAATGTTTCCCAGTGAGGAGACTGGCAATTGGTCCTGGGATGCAGAAGCGAAAGCTTATTACTGGCATCGATTCTACCGTCATCAACCGGAATTGAATTTTGAAAATCCGGAAGTACAGCTGGAAATACTGAAGGTGGTTGACTATTGGATGAAAATGGGAGTCGACGGTTTTCGTTTAGCCTCGGTTCCTTTCCTCTTTGAGGAAGATGGGACGAATTGTGAAAATCTTCCCCAAACCCATGTCTTTTTGAAGAGGCTGCGGGCGCATATGGATAAGCATTATAAAGACAGGATTCTCCTGGCGGAAGCCAATCTTTGGCCGGAAGATGCTGCGACCTATTTTGGTGATGGTAACGAATGTCATATGAATTTCCATTATCCCCTGATGCCAAGAATATTCCTTTCCCTCAGAACGGAAGATAGTTATCCCATCCTTGACATCATGGAACAAACACCCGCTACCCCGGCGAATAGTCAGTGGGCGCTGTTCCTGCGCAACCATGACGAGCTTGGATTGGAGATGGTAACGGAGGAGGAAAAGGATTTTCTTTTTAAAGCTTACGCCAATGACGCGAATACCAAGTTCAATGTCGGTATTCGGAGGCGATTGGCGCCATTGATGAATAATGACCGCAGGAAAATAGAATTACTTCATTCAATTTTATTTTCCCTTCCCGGAACACCAGTAATGTATTACGGTGATGAGATTGGAATGGGTGATAATGTTTACCTCGGCGACCGTTTTGGCGTTCGAACACCCATGCAATGGAATATGAATCTGAATGCCGGGTTTTCCTCAGCAAACCCGCAACGCCTTTATTTGCCCGTTATCACTGACCCCATATACCGGCATGAATCGGTAAATGTTACGGCACAGGATGAAAATCATAATTCCTTACTATGGTGGATTAAGAATGTTCTGGCTATGCGCAAACGTCTTAACATTTTTGGTCGGGGGGAAATGAAGTTTGTGACAAGTTCAAATGCAAAAATACTTGCCTTTGTTCGCACCTATCAGAAGCAACAGATTATTGTTGCAGCGAATCTTTCGCAATATTCCCAGGCGGCAACGCTCAATCTTTCTGATTATAAGGGTTGTGATATTACAGAGGTTTTTAGCCAAAATCGGTTTATGAATGTTGGAGAAGGTGACTACAATATCACAATTGGACCATATGGTTATTTTTGGTTCCAGGTAGAGGATGCGGAGAAGACCGGAATGGCTGAAGCAAGCGGAGAACTTCCGCTGGTCAAAACGGATGTGTCATGGGAAAAACTTTTTGATCATTATACCGAAGTTCGAACACTCGAGCGTAAAATACTTCCACCGTTCCTGAATAAATGCCGGTGGTTTGGGGGCAAGGCCAAAGTTGTAAGCAAAGTTAATGTTCACAAGACTGTTCCGTTGAAAGTTGAAGGCGATACGCACTATCTTACCATCCTAGAAGTGCATTATGTTCAGCGCCTGCCTGAATTCTATTTTTTGCCATTGGCATTCCTTCCATCTGACACCATCTTAGAACGTGTGGAGTATACCGGGCAAAGTGTTGTGTGCCGTGCCGAGATTCAAGGTAAAGCTGGTTTCTTAATGGACAGCAGCTATGATAAGGTGTTTCGCGATTTCCTTTTTATTAACATGGGAAAGGAAACTCGCGTAAAACACGATGATGGAATACTGCAGTTCAATTCAAGCGTTTTTGCAAAGCTTGATACAAGCAACGACGTGGATTCAAAAATATTAAAGTCGGATCAAAGCAATACCGCGATCATATACAATGATAAGTACTTCTTTAAGTTCTATCGGAAGTTGGAAAAAGAAATGAATCCAGAACTTGAAATTGTCAGATTTTTGTCAGAAAACACCTCATTTCAGAATTCCCCTCGCTATGCGGGAAGCGTTGAATTTCATGATGATGAAAATAATATAATTGTATTCGGTCTGCTCCAGGGAAAAGTGGAGAATCAAGGCGAGGCGTGGACTATGTCTGTGGATTCCGTTGGTCGGTTTTATGAGCGCGTGATGGTGAAAGCCAAAACGATCGAGCTGCCAAAGCTCGTTAATAAAGCATGTCTAAAATTTGAGGATGCTCCTGTTGTTATTCAGGAGTTTATTGGACGTGGATTTTATGAGCGAATGGTTCGATTGGGACAACGAACAGCAGAGTTACACCTTGCCCTGGCTTCTGACACTTCAAATCCGGCATTTACGCCGGAATCCTTCACCGCCAATTATCAGCGGTCAATGTACTCCTCACTTCGCAAATTGGTGAGAGACCGTTTCAGTCTCTTGGAAAGTTCTATTCATAAGCTTACACCGGATGTACGCAGGCTGGCAACAGAAATCCTCAAATTAGAAGATGAAATTCTAGAATGCTTCGCGGAGATACACAAAATCAGAATCAAGAGGAAAAAGACGCGCATTCACGGCGATTACCACCTGGGGCAGGTATTGTTCACAGGCAATGATTTTGTTATTATCGATTTTGAAGGCGAACCCGGATTTTCGTTCAGTGAGCGGCGATTGAAAAAGAATCCATTGAAAGATGTAGCGGGAATGATGCGCTCAATTCACTATGCCGCTTTTGGCAAGATTCTGTTGAATGAGAATTATCGCGATCGCGACCTTGAATTTCTGGAGACCTGGGCAGAGCAATGGCAGCATTATGTAAGTCGGTTTTATCTTGGCGCGTATATGGAAAGAATGGGCATGAACGCCACAGTGTCCTACGAAGATGAAGTACTTATTCGTACCTTCCAGCTTGAGAAGGCTATCTATGAACTGGGCTATGAGTTAAACGGACGCCCTGATTGGACAATTATTCCGCTACGCGGGATTTCCTACCAGATGAAGCAATATCAGCAGGAGAAGGCTAGACGGAAAAAGAAATAATTGAAGGTCCGGCAGGGTTTGAATTTGTGCCGGGCGATAGATAAATTGTATGTTGAAAAATTGATATCATGGCAAAAAAAGCTTCTTCAAAAGCACGCACAAACTCCACTGAAAGCTTTTCTCTGCTGACAGACTTTGACGTCCATCTTTTTAAGACAGGAAAGCATTTTAAGTTGTATGAAAAACTGGGTGCACACTTTCTGAAAAACGGAAAGAAAGAGGGAACCTATTTCGCGGTGTGGGCGCCTAATGCAAAAGCGATTTCCGTAATTGGAAATTTTAATAGCTGGAGTAACGGTAAACACAAGCTCTTTCCCAGGTGGGATGAATCAGGTATTTGGGAAGGTTTTTTTACAGACATTAGCCATGGAGAAGCCTACAAATACGCTATACATTCTAACACTGGCGACTATCTGGAGAAATCCGATCCGTTTGCTGCGTACTGCGAATCTCCGCCTAAAACTGCATCCATAGTCTGGACGCCAAAATATGAGTGGAAAGATTCTAATTGGCTACATGAGCGCAAGAACCTCATTGGTAAGAAGCAGCCTTACTCTGTATACGAAGTGCACTATGGATCATGGAGAAGAAAGCTGGACGAGGGAATCAGTCGCTCACTGACCTATCCGGAAATGGCGCAAGAGCTGGTCGCATACGTCAAGGATATGGGCTTCACCCATGTTGAGTTCTTGCCTTTAATGGAGCATCCTTTTTATGGCTCATGGGGTTATCAACTTACCGGATACTACGCGCCAACCAGTCGCTATGGCAGCCCTGAGGATTTTATGTATTTGATTGATTGCTTTCACAGAGAAGATATTGGCGTACTATTGGATTGGGTGCCATCGCATTTCCCGGGAGATGCACATGGGTTGTTTAATTTTGATGGCACACATCTTTATGAACATGCCGACCCACGCAAAGGCTTTCACCCTGATTGGAAAAGTTATATTTTCAATTATGGTCGCAATGAAGTACGCTCTTTCCTCATCAGCAATGCATTGTTTTGGTTGGATAGGTACCACATCGATGGCCTTCGGGTGGATGCGGTAGCGTCAATGCTTTATTTGGATTATTCAAGGAAAGCTGGTGAGTGGATTCCCAATGAACATGGCGGAAATGAGAACATCGAAGCCATTACTTTTTTGAAAGAGATGAATGAAGTGGTCTACAGCCATTTTCCCGATGCGATTACGATTGCGGAAGAATCAACATCCTGGACTGGTGTTTCTAAACCTACTTACCTGGGCGGGCTTGGCTTTGGACAGAAATGGATGATGGGTTGGATGCACGATACGCTGCACTACTTCGGCAATGATCCCATCTATCGAAAATACCATCAGAATGAAATTACGTTCAGCATCATGTACGCCTTTACAGAGAACTTCATGCTTCCTTTGTCGCATGATGAAGTTGTCCACGGTAAGGGGTCCCTGGCTGGGCGAATGCCTGGCGATGAATGGAAAAAATTCGCGAACCTGCGACTGATGTTTACCTACATGTTTATGCACCCCGGCACTAAACTTTTGTTTATGGGTGGAGAGTTCGGGCAAACCGCCGAGTGGAACCATGAAAAGAGCCT